>JBBAVO010000075.1:0-1138 GCA_040397635.1 Pirellulales bacterium | reverse complement strand
GTGAACTCGGCCGTCGGGGGCACGACCAGCGCCATCGGCCGGCCGACCCACGGGTCATACCACCCGCTATGCCAGCTCTTGCCCTGGCTCCGCAGGAAGTAACGCTTCTCGTAGACGCCCTCGCCACCGGCGAGCGCCGCCCGCGTGGCGGCGGCAAGGCATGCCACGACGACCGCGGCGACGATCACCCGACCCAGAAGAACCTTCATGAACGCATCGCCTTCCTGTATGTCTCGTGGACTCGCCGCTTCAGACCGTTGACTGAGAAATCACCACCAATACGCATGCACGTCGGTCCGCATCCCCATCGCACCAGCCGGGCGGACGTAGTGCCGGCGGTGCTTGTAGAGAAACTCGTGGGGCATGAACGGCGGATACGTGTACCAGGTGTGGCCGACCCGCGGCGGCACCGGACGAGGCGCGACGTAGAGCTGCGCTCCGACGCCCGGATAGGCACCTGCGGGCACGGGGGGAACATAGAAGTTGTAGAAGACGTCGGGCGTGGGGGCCTCCACGCCGCCGTTGATCGGCGCGGCCGAGATCTGGCTCGTGGCCGTCAGCAACACGGCGACGGCCATGCCCTTGACGACGGTTTGCAGACTGGATGATGTCAGCATCGGATCACCTCGTGAGATCACGTCGTGGCTCTGTTTCGGCCCGGTGCCGCCCACAGGCTCGGCAGCGGTTGCAATTGGGGCTAACGAGGAAGTTCGGCAAACCCTGGGCCTGGCTATCACTTGGGGGCTACGGGCACCTCCACCCCTGCCCAGCAGGCAAAGTCCGGAGGCGGGCCACCCATCCAGCGAAAACGCCCTCTTAACCGGCAAACTCAACCCCTCTTGCCAATCAAGGCCCGTCCGATCACAGTTTTGGCACGAGCACACGCCATGGCCAAATCCGTAAAGCCTCCCAAGAAAAACAGGGCAAAGCCCCCGAAGGAGGCTGCGGCCGCGCCGCCGTCGGCCGACAGCGCTGCCGTGGCGGAGAGTCCGGCCAAGCCCGCTGCCACCGCGGCCAAGTCGCCAGCCAAGCGGCGTGCCACGGCCCAGACGCTCGCAGCCGGGCAGCGGGACATCTCGGTGAGCGAGTTCTTCGCCAAGAACCGCCATCTGCTCGGCTTCGACTCGCCCCGCAAGGC
>JBBAVO010000074.1:3555-12303 GCA_040397635.1 Pirellulales bacterium | reverse complement strand
ACGCCGCAGAGACAGTGGAGAAAATAGAGCTTGAAGACTGAGAGACTCGAGAGCACCCGCTCGTCGAGGCAGTAGGTGAGTCCCCAGAGGATCGACGCTGCGACCGCGAGAATGTAGCCGTAGGAATGCATCGCAGTCTCACCACCTTTTTCCGGGCAGCGGAGTTCGGATTACCGGAACTGCTGGCACCAATAGGCAGTCCCGTTGGCACTGTGGGCCATCGCAACGCCGATGCGGGTATGGCCGCCGTCCAGGATGTTGGCCCGGTGGCCGCTGGACTGCATCCAACTCGTCACCGCCTCGGACGCCGACGTCTGCCCCATGCCGATATTCTCGGCAACACCGCTGCCGTGCGACAGGTTGCGATTCTGTGCCATCCAGCGGGCATGGGTGCGAGCCCCGCCCATGAGCTGGCCGTCGGCAGTCAGCGGCGGCAGGCCGCTCCTGGCCCGCGCCGCGTTGGTCTTGGCGATGACCGCCGATTCGACCTGCGAGAGGCTGGCGCCCGCCGACGCAGTTTCGTTGATCAGAGAACTCTTGGAAGTTATGGCGGGCTCGCGGCACAGGGCTGTCGCTCCGGTGCAGACAAGCGCCACAAGGGTCACAATTGGAGCCACAATCGTTCTGCAGGCTGAGGCCACCGATTTCATCTTCATATCACCTACTCCCAGTTCGAGAGGAACGGGCCGGAGACCAACACCAATCTCCGTTTTAAGCCGCCAAACGAAAAAATGTCAAACTGTGACGTCGGAGCAGAAGCTTCTCCGCAAGAGACACACTCTTTTCATACGGTGCACCATGCGGGTTCTCATTCACGAACACTTCTGCTGCGGTGGCCTTGCTGGCCGGCCTCTTGACTCAGGACTTCTCGCCGAGGGCGGCGGCATGCTGCGTGGGCTCGTGGAAGATTTTCATGCCGCCGGACAGGATGTCACCATCGTGCTCGACAACCGAGTGCCCTTTCGGCTTCCCGGTCGAGTGATCACCCTCGACGCGGTGTCGCCCCTGCATGCACTCGATGCGTTTGATCATGCGCTCACGACCGTCGATGCGGCTCTTGTCGTCGCCCCCGAGCCCGACGACATTCTGCCGTCGCTTCTCGAACGGGTCGAACGGGCCGGCGTCGTCAATCTTGGTTCCGCCAGCGACGCAGTCCGGGGTGTGAGCGACAAACACACGCTCGCGCGGCGGCTCTCCGGCGCCGGCATTGCCGTGCCAGCCAGTGCCTTGGGGCTCGAGCACGCCCCCGAGATGCTCGCGGAGTTCGGTGCGATCGTCGTGAAGCCCAACCGCGGTGCCGGCTGCATCGACACGCATGTCTGCCGTTCTCGAGCAGACCTTGCTCGTCTTCCGGATCGCACCGATTGGCTCGTGCAGCAGCATGTGCGGGGCGTGGCAGCCAGTGCGGCCTTCATCCTGCCGCGATCCCGCGACCCGATTCCGCTCCGCGCCGGGCTCCAGAGCGTTGGCGTCGAAGGCGACTCGGCGGCTGGCCGCCTCTCCTACGCCGGGGGGAAGCTCCCACTCGAACCTGACCTCGAGTCGCGGGCGATTCGCCTCGGCCTGGCGGCCCTCCGCCACCTTCCCGACCTCCACGGCTTTGTCGGCATCGATCTTATTCTGGGCGACGCCTCCGAACGCGACACGCTGATCGAGGTCAACGCCCGGCCGACGGTTGCCTATGCCGGCCTGCGTCGCCTGGCCCGCTTCAACATCGCCCACCTCATCCTCGGACATCCAGCCCAGATCGAGTGGCGGGACGGAGCAGTCCGTTATGAGGCCGACGGCACCTGTCAGACCGTGTTGTAGGCCCGCAGCCTGCCGGCCGTGGCCTCGCGGGTGAACTTGTAGAAATGCCAGTGGGTCACGCAGCGATTCATGAACTGAGCGAAGCCGATGATGCCGCGTTGCGACACGACCTTCTGCGTGAAGAAGAAGCGGGCATACACCGACCCCACCTTCCGCAGCGAGCCGTCACGGAACAGGGCCCAGAACAGGGTCCAGAGGAGGGTCAGGCCGTAGCCGAGGGTCGGCAGCCACTTGCCCTCGCCCGCCTTGCGACAGATGGCGGCCCGCCGTTCGAGATACTCCGTCGATTCGCAGACCTTGAAGTACCGCTCCAGATAGGCCTCCGGCGAGTAGAGCCGCGTGACGAGGTCCCAATACCCCGTTCGGAGCTCCTCTCTTGTCATCTGCTTCGGCACGAAGTTGCAACTTGGATCCTCCTCGACCAGCCGTCCCTCGGCCTCGAGTCGCGCGTAGAGCGGCGTGCGGGGAATCGCCTGCAGCATGCCGACCATCGCCAGCGTGATGCCGTTGTCCTGGATGAACCGGTACTGATCCTCGAAGATCGCCTTGTCGTCGCTGTCGAAGCCGACGATGAAGCCTGCATTGATGTCGAGCCCCGCCGCCTGAATCCGGGACAGCTTCGCGTCGAGGGAATCGCCGCGCACGTTCTGAAACTTCTTCGTCTCCTTCAGTGAGTCCATCCGCGGGGTCTCGATGCCGATGAACACGCTGCGAAAGTTGGCCCGGTACATGAGGTCGAGCAGTTCCGGGTCGTCGGCCAGATCGATGCTGGCCTCGGTCGTGAGCCGGAGCGGATACTTGTGCTCCTCCATCCAGGGCACGATCTGCTCGAGGAGCGCCTTGGCCTTTTTCTTGTTGCCGATGAAGTTGTCATCGACGATGAAAGCCGAATGGAAGCCAGCCTGCCGGAGATCGTCCAGTTCACCGATCAGCTGTTCAGGCTCCTTCACCCGCGGCTTGCGGCCGTAGATGACGATGATGTCGCAAAACTCGCACTGGAATGGGCAGCCCCGCGAATACTGCAGGGCCGCCGAGGCGTAGCGGCTGACCTTGAGCTTGTCGAACCGCGGCCTGGGGACCTGCGTCATGTCGGTCGGCGTGGTCTGCTCGTACCGCGTATCGGTCTTCAGGTCGTGGGAAAACTCGTCGAGAAAACGGGGCCATGTGGTCTCCGCTTCCCCCACGAAACTCACGTCGCAGAGTCCCTTGAAAAACTCCTCCTGCACCGACATCAGCGGGCCACCGACCACCGTGAAGATGTTGGCCTCGCGGAGCCGCACCAGAATCTGCCGCATCCGTTCCTTCTGGACGATCATTCCCGTCACGCCGACGATGTCGTAGCCCGACAGCGATGGCCAGTCGATCTCCTCGACGTTCTCATCGACGAGCGTCACGTCATGCTCGCCGCAGAGTCCGGCGAGCGCAGAGAGCGAGCCCGAGATCATCGTGCTCCGCTTGTCGCCGGGGTAGAGAGGGAGCGCAAAGTCGAACCCCCAGTACGACGGTTCAAAGCGAGGGTTGATCAGGCAGATCGAGAGCTTTCGCCCCGGCCTTCGAGGCGGCAGGGTCGGCTGCACGAGCGTGGCCGTGGCAGGCGACGCGAGGTCGAGCACGCCGACGGCGCCCTCCACCGAGCAGGCATCGTCGATGATGGACAGGGTGGCACTCATCCTTGAGTTTCCCAGCTTCAGATTGTGGGCGATATGACCGGGCTATCGCCGCCGCGGCCGACTTCCTGTCTGCCGCAACTCCCCAAGAATAGGCGGCCGCTGGAAAACTCCCAAGGCCAAAATGGTGCCCAGCCTTCGCGGTTGCCCGTAGGCTGCTATTTCCGCTGGTTTTCGCCGTCAATCGGTCGTTGGCTCGAGCGGCGGTAGTTCCCAGGTGTCAACCTCCACGACCGCCACGATGTGAGCGGCATTGATGGTGCAGGTGGCCCTGTCGGGGCTGCAGGACTTGATGACCGGAAAGTGGCCCCAGGGAAAGCCCTCCTTGCGATAGGGCACAACTATCTCCACGTCGAGCCAGACACTGCCGTTGGGGGCCTGACGCACCGCCTTGATGGCGTCGATGATCAGCATCTGCCTGGTGTCGAGCAGCGCCGCGAACCTGCCCGGCTCCGCCAGGATCCGGTCGGTGAACCAGCAGGGGAGCAGTTCCCTCGCGGTGCCACGCCACAACTCTGGCTCATCGTCGTGCATGCAATGCCCTCCACTGAGTCAGCATAAAATCCGACTCACCATGTCATTCGGACCCGCGGAACGACCACGCGGGCCCTCGGTCCAATCTCCACGAATCGCCCGTCGGCTGCAACGCCTCGCCAAACACTGGCAGTGACTGCCAGGGGAGGCTATACTCCTCAGGGTAACGAGGTGGTGAGAGCGGCCGGTCGGGGTTTTTCCCTGGCTGGTTCGCTGAATCCTACACAATTCTGCTTGCCCCCTCCGCCGAACCGCATGGCCTTGCGGCCGTGTCGCGTGTCTCTGATTCCCGTCGATGACGCATCGTGTGCGTCTGCGGCAGTCTCAGGGTTTCACACGTCTTAGGGTTCGGTGCGTCCCAGCAATGGGAGAAGGGCTTCTGCCAGCGTCCTGACGGGCATGTCGCGTATGACGTGTCCGGTCAGGCTTTGGTCGTACCACGGGCTCGTCCCGTGATCCCTGCGCTTACCGCGGCTGTCGCGATCGACGGCCCGTATGCAGATGGAATGAACAAAACCTGTGATCCGAAGGACGCATTGAACATGACGACATTTGAGAGTTTGGGACTGACAGAACCGGTGCTCAAGGCACTGAAGGCCGAAGGCTATGCCGTGCCGACGCCGATTCAGGCGAAGGCGGTGCCGCACGTGCTCGCCGGCCGCGACCTCTTTGGCTGTGCGCAGACGGGCACCGGCAAGACGGCCGCCTTTGCGCTGCCGCTGATCGAGCGGATGATGGCGAATCCGCGGGAGCGGACGGCCCGTCGCTGCCGCGTGTTGGTGCTGGCACCGACCCGGGAATTGGCCGGCCAGATCCACGAGAGCTTCCGCGTGTATGGCAGCAACGCCCACCTGAAGTCGGCGGTGATCTACGGTGGCGTTGGCCAGCGGCCGCAGGAGACGGCGATGAGCAAGGGCGTGGACGTGCTGGTCGCCACCCCGGGACGACTGCTCGACCTCGTGCAGCAGAAGTTCGTCGATCTGCGGGCGGTTGAATTCCTCGTCCTCGACGAGGCCGACCGCATGCTCGACATGGGTTTCATCCACGACGTCCGCCGCATCGTCGGCATGCTGCCGAGGGAGCGGCAGACGCTCTTCTTCTCGGCGACGCTGCCGAGCGAGGTGCGTCAGTTGGCCGACTCGATGCTCCGCGATCCACTGGAGGTGAAGACCACGCCGCAGTCAACGCCGGCCGAGACGGTGGCGCAGTCGGTGTTTTTCCTGGCCCAGCGGCAGAAGCGGCACCTGCTCGTGCACCTGCTCTCAACCGAGGGGATGGCCCGCGTGATCGTCTTCACGCGGACAAAGCACGGGGCCGACAAGCTCCAGCGTGATCTCGACAAGGCCGGCATTCGCGCGGCGGCGATCCATGGCAACAAGAGCCAGAACCAGCGGGAGAAGGCGCTCGCCGCCTTCAAGTCGCAGCATCCTCCGGTGCTCATCGCCACCGACATCGCGGCCCGCGGCATCGACGTGGACAACGTCTCGCACGTGGTCAACTATGAACTGCCTCATGAGCCGGAGACCTACGTGCATCGCATCGGCCGCACGGGTCGGGCGGGCATGACCGGGAAGGCGGTTTCGCTGTGCGACCATGAGGAGCGGCCGCGGCTGCAGGCGATCGAACGTCTGCTGCGCAAATCGATTCCCGTCCGCAACGATCTCCCCGAGCTGCCACACGTTGAGGCGGCAAGCGAGCCGAGGGAAGGTCGTGGTGGCGGGTCTCGCTCCCCGCAGGGGCGTCCGCCGCGGCACCGCTCCGGTGAGGGTAGCGGTGGTGGCCAGGGCGGCTCGTCCCGGGGTAGGGGAGGCAGAGGCGGCAGGAACGACGGTCGCCGCTCAACGAGCGGCCAGCAGCAACGGCAAGGGGCCCAGACCTCCCGGAGGCCTCACAGCGAATCATCGCAAGGTGAGAGCCGGTCCGGAGGCACCGCCACTGCGGCGGCTCCGGCAGCCCCGGCTGTTCGGAAGATCAAGAAGCATCGCCGGGCGTTGTAGTGGTCGCGGTTGCCGCAGGCCGTGGCAGCAGACCGGTTTCGCGGCCTGCTGCTACGATGTCCGCCGCTCCCGGAAGCCCTGACGAACCCTGAGGGATGAACCATGCTGCGCACAGCCTCGCGACAGTTTCCAATGACGGTCTGGTCGCTTGCGGCGTTGTGCGCGGCCTTCGCCCCCATGGCGACCGCGGTCGGCGACGACTGGCCCCAGTGGATGGGGCCCAACCGCGACAATGTCTGGCGGGAGGATGGCCTGCTCGACACATTTCCCGCCGCAGGCCCGACGGTGCAGTGGCGAACAGCGATTGCAGGCGGCTATGCAGGGCCGGCCGTCGCGGCGGGGCGGGTGTTCGTCACCGACTACGTGACGGATGCCGACGTGAAAGTCGCGAACTTCGAGCGGAAGGCGTCTACCGGCACGGAACGGGTGCTCTGCCTCGATGAGGCCACGGGCAAGCTGCTCTGGAAGCACGAGTATCCGGTGACCTACACGATCGCCTATCCGGCCGGCCCACGGTGCACGCCCACGGTCGATGGCGACCGCGTCTACACCCTCGGCGCCGAGGGGAACCTCTGCTGCCTGAACGTCGCCGACGGGCGGCTGCTCTGGTCGCGCGACCTCAAGGCCGACTATCAGGCCAAAGCAGCGCTCTGGGGCTGGGCGAGCCATCCGCTGGTCGATGGCGACCGGCTGGTCTGCGTGGCAGGCACCGCGGTGGCCCATTCGGTTGCCTTTGACAAGCTGACCGGCAAGGAGATCTGGCGGGCCGGCACGGCGCCCGAGCAGGGCTACTCGCCACCGACGATGATCGAGACCGGCGGAAAGAAGCAGATCGTGTTCATGAAGCCTGACGGCATCTACGCCGTGGAACCAGCGACGGGGCAGATTCTCTGGGACTCGCCCTACAACGCCGACAACGGCTCGATCATCATGGCGCCGGTGCAGGTGGGCGAGTATCTCTACGTGGGCGGCTATCAGGAGAAGAATCTGCTGCTCAAGCTCGGCGCTGACAAGCCCGAGGTTGTGTGGCGAAACAAGGCTAAGCACGGCGTGTCGGCCGTGAACGTCCAGCCGTTCGTGGCGGACGGCCTGATCTACGGCTTTCACGAGAAGGGAGACCTCCGCGCCGTGGCGATTCCCAGCGGCGAAGTCGTCTGGAAGGGGGGAGGTCCGCTCGGCGAGCGGCCGCAAGGCTCCGGAACCGCGTTCATCGTCCGGCAGGGCGACCGCTACTGGATGTTCGCTGAGAGCGGCGACCTCGTGATCGCGACGATGTCGCCCACGGGATACTCCGAGATCTCCCGCGGCCATCTGCTCGAGCCCACCAACACGGCATTCGGCCGCAACGTGGTCTGGTGCGCTCCGGCGTTTGCCAATCGCTCCGTCGTGGTTCGCAACGACAAAGAAATCGTCCGCGTCTCCCTGGCTCGCTGAAGCTGCCGCACGACGCACTCCACGGCATTCACGACCACCCCCTTCGGGAGACCCCGCCGATGTCCTCACCGCTCCTTCAGCCCTTTCAACTCCGTGACCTCTCGCTTCCCAACCGAGTTGTGATGGCGCCGCTCACCCGGTCGCGGTCCGGGTCTGCGCGGATTCCGAATGCGCTGATGGCCGAATACTACGCCCAGCGAAGTTCTGCCGGGCTGATCGTCTCCGAGGCGACCACCATCTCCGAGCAGGCCAACGGCTGGCTGGAGTCGCCCGGGATCTACACCGACGCCATGACCGATGGCTGGCGGCTGACCACCGACGCCGTCCATGCCCGTGGCGGACGGATCTTCCTGCAGCTCTGGCACATGGGCCGGGCGTCGCATTCGAGCTTTCAAGGTGGCCGCCTGCCGGTGTCGGCGTCGGCCATCGGCATCGCCGGCGACGGCATCCATACGCCGCAGGGTAAGCAGCCCTACGAGACGCCGCGGGCCCTCGACACTGCCGAGATTCCGGAGGTCGTCGCCGACTACGCCAGGGCTGCGGCGCGGGCGCGGTCTGCCGGCTTCGACGGCGTGGAGATCCATGCCGCCAACGGGTATCTCATCGACCAGTTCCTGCAGTCGAAGACCAATCACCGTACTGATTGCTACGGTGGCAGCGTCGAAAACCGCTTCCGCTTCCTGGCGGAGGTGGTCGAGGCCGTCTCGGCCGCATGGCCGGTGGGTCGCGTGGGCGTTCGACTTGCCCCGAATGGCGGCTTCAACGACATGGGCTCGCCCGACTACCGTGAGCAGTTCCTGTTCGTGGCCGAGCAGCTCGACGCCTTCGGTCTGGCCTACCTGCACGTGATGGACGGTCTGGCCTTCGGGTTTCACAAGCTGGGTGAGCCGGTGACGTTGGCCGAGTTTCGCAGCGTCTTCCGCGGCCCGCTCGTCGGCAACTGCGGCTACACGCAGGCATCGGCGGAGGCTGCCATCACGAGCGGTCTGGCCGATCTGATCGCCTTCGGACGGCCCTACATCAGCAACCCCGACCTCGTCGAGCGGTTTGCGAACGGCTGGCCACTGGCCCAGCCCGCCGACATGGCGAGCTGGTATTCCCCGTCCGGTGCCGCCGGCTACACCGACTTCCCGGCGCACCAGGCCAGATAGCATAGGAAAGGGGTCAAAAAGGGGACGCAGTTCTTTTTCTCGTCCGACTGGTGGCCACGAGTTTTTAACTTGTCCGTGCCGGGACACGGACAAGTTAAAAACTTGCCGCCACGGGAGACAGGGGACACGGACAAGTTAAAAACTTGCCGCCACGGG
>JBBAVO010000074.1:0-3455 GCA_040397635.1 Pirellulales bacterium | reverse complement strand
CTTGCCGCCACGGGAGACAGGGGACACGGACAAGTTAAAAACTTGCCGCCACGGGAGACAGGGGACACGGACAAGTTAAAAACTTGCCGCCACGGGGGGCGGCAAATCCCTTGCCAAACAGGATTGGCTGCGTCACCTTTTCGATCGCTTCGCACCCGGTCACTTCCCCGGCTTGCCGCCCGGGGGCTTGCCCTTCTTTTTGCCACCGTGGGGCTTGCCGAATCGTGGACCATTCACCGGGGCGAACTTCCGCTTGGTGGGGCCGTAGCCGCCGGGGCCGGGGCGGCGCTCCACCCGATCTCGACTTTCGCCCCTGTCGTTCGGACGCCGCTGCTCGGGCCGGTGCACCGGCTCCACTTCCGCCGTCTCCTCGCTGGCCGGCGCGAAGTGATGGAGGATCGCCGCTGCGACGTCGGTCGGCGTGTGGCCCTGTTCCAGAAGCCGCTCCACGAGTGGGGCACGGCGTGCGAAGCCTCCCGCCTCGAGGGTCGTCGTAATCTTGTCGAAGAGCGCGTCGGACCGCCGGTCCTCGACCGCTGCCAGCGACGGCACGTGCTCGCGGCGGATCTTCGTCCGCAGAAACCGCTCGATCGACTGGAGCTTGTAGATCGCCGCGCCCGACACGAGCGTGACCGCCTTGCCCTTCTTTCCGGCACGGCCCGTGCGGCCGATGCGGTGCACGTAGTCCTCGGCGTCGTAGGGGAGATCGTAGTTCACCACCAGTTCGAGGTCGTTGACGTCGATGCCGCGGGCGGCCACGTCGGTGGCGATCAAAAAGGCAAACGCCGCCCGCTTGAAGTTCTGCATCACCCGGGTCCGCTGGGCCTGGGCCATGCCGCCATGGATCCGCTCGGCCGAGTAGCCCCGCCCGATGAGGGCATCTGCCAGCTCATCGACCATCCGCTGTGTGTTACAGAAGATGACGCCGCTCTTCACGTCGTGGAAGTCGATGACGCGGACGAGTGCGTCGAGCTTCGCGTGGTGCCGAACCTCGTGGTAGACCTGATCCACCAGCGGTGGTCCGCTCACCGACTTCTGCGCGATCTTGATGGTGGCGGCGTCCTTCGAATGTTCGCGGACGAGGGCCTGGATCTGGGGGGAGATGGTGGCGGAGAAGAAGATCGTCTGTCGGCCCTCGGGGGCGGCGGCGAGAATCTTCTCGATGTCTTCGCGGAAGCCCATGTCGAGCATCCGGTCGGCCTCATCGAGGATCAGCATGCGAATCTTCGTGAGGTCGAGCGTGCCGCGGTTCATGTGGTCGGTGAGCCGGCCAGGGGTGCCGACTACGACGTGGGCGCCGCGCTTCAGTTCCGCGAACTGACGGTCATACGACGCGCCGCCGTAGATCGCCACAGAATTCACGCCCCGGCGGAAGGCGGCGAGCTTGTGCACCTCGTCGGCCACCTGCGTGGCCAGCTCACGAGTCGGGGTGAGGATCAGCACCTGCGCGGCCTTGAGGGCGGGATCGATCTTCTCGATGGCGGGGATGCAGAAGGCCGCCGTCTTCCCCGAGCCAGTCTCGGACTGGCCTACCACATCACGGCCCGACATGATCAGCGGAATGGCCGCCGACTGGATCGGCGAGGTCTCCTCGAAGCCGAGCTGTGCCACGGCCTTGAGGACTTCAGCGGAAAGTCCCAGCGACGCAAAGGGCACGTGTCCGGGGCGGGAGTCGTCGGGCGGGGCGGGGGCAGCGGTCCGATCGGACTTGGAATCCGGCATGAGGAGGGCCTGAGGGGAGGACTGGCAGGGTGGGAAGTGCGGGCGGGAACCCCACAGACTACCTCATCGGCCTTCGCCGTGCGCGGCGGGTGACCGAAATCTCGCCGTTCGTGACGTCACCGCGGCCCCAGCAGCCAGTCGGGAACGGAGATGCCCCGCTTTCCGGCCCGTGCCAGCAGGGCGGTCCGATAGGCGTCACGCAGTTGTGCGGCTGGACTGACCTTGGCTCCCGGTTTTGGCGCCGCCGTCTTCGGCTTCCTGGGCTTGGGTGGCTGGCCATTCGAGCGGGGGTTGGTCGCGAACCAGAGTTCGCTCGCCGTGCTCAGGCGGTCGATGTCGCGATCGAGCAGGGTCTTGCGATCAGCCTCGCCAGCGGCAAAGTAGTCGTCGATGCCCTGTTGCTGGAGCCTCCGCCATTCGGCCGAGAACGCGTCTCGCACCCGCTTCACATCCTCGCGATCCATCTTGTCGATGGCGCGAGTCACCCGCATGACGCCCGACGAGCGATCGCGTCCCGAAAACTCTCCCGCGAGCAGGCTTGCCTGAACCGCGATCGTCTCATTGACGAGGTCTTTTCCCAGTACGAAGAACCACGAAGCCGCACCGGCTGCCAGAAGCACGGCCAGCAGCAATGCGGTCAGCGACCTTTGCCTTCGGGTCATGCTTGTGGTCATGAGTGCCTCGCCGGAATCAGGCCGTGGTCAGGGGTCGAGCGTCGAATCGGCGTAGTCCTGCGGAGCCGTCGGATCGTTGCCGTCGCCGACCGTGCAATACCAGCGGAGCACGGTGGCATCGGTCGCGTTGTCGATCGCTTCCACGTGGCCGTCGAGAAACACGAAGTTGGTGACTGCCGGATGCATGCTACCATACTTGCGGGGATTGCGGTCATCGTGGCCATCGGCGATGCCGCGGGCCGTGTCGCGGAAGAGCGTGAGAGGCGTGTCTGACGCAAACATCGCGGTGTCGCCCTGATCGTGCTGCACCATGTCGGGCGACGACGACTGCGTGGTCTTGGGGATGTGCCGCTCTCCCACCGCGAATGTCTTGCTCAGGCCATCGGTCACCTGCTGGGGCTTCACCGAAGAATAGGTGTGGATCGGTCCGCCCTGTTTGGGATCGAACGTCGTTTCGGAGATCCCATAGTTGTAGTAGCTGCCTGGATTCGCGGCGTAGTCACCCCCGGCCGCCACTCCCGTCTTGAGTGGCGGCTGGTCGTTATTGTCGAAGTTTCGATCGGCCGCCGGCGAGCGGCGGCTGGCGCAGTAGAACGTCGACACTGGCGTCCGCATGGCGATACTGTTCGCGTCTTCGTCGACGCGGGCCGTCTTAACGTAGGCCGCATAGATCTGTGCCTGCTCGACATAAGGCAGCAGCCGGAACGCCCACGACACGGCGTACTGGTCCTTGGTGTCACGGCCCGAGGGATAGACATTGCGGGCCTGCTCGTAGTTGGCAATGCCGAGGCCCACTTGCTTGAGATTGTTGGCACAGCTCATCCGCCGACCGGCCTCGCGGGCCGTCTGCACCGCTGGCAGCAGTAGTCCTACGAGCGTGCCTATGATGGCGATCACGACGAGCAGTTCGACCAGCGTGAAGCCGTGACGAATCACAGCTTGATGCGGCTGAAAACGGCGACGACATTCGGCGATGCCGAGCGGCATGGCATTTCCTCGGGGAAGGGGGACATCATTCCTACGCTACCGCAAGGTATTGTCGCCCCACGATCCTGCACC
>JBBAVO010000073.1:0-12360 GCA_040397635.1 Pirellulales bacterium | reverse complement strand
GGGCGTCTTACGGCAGCCGCCCCCGGAGGTGCACACCCTCAACTACGGCGACTTCTCGATCACCTACCGGCTGTTCTTCACCGTCGCCCGGTATGAGGACGTGCTGCCAGTCCGCGATGCCATCCTCACTCGGATCTGGTATGTCGCCCGCCGCCACGGGCTGCAGATTCCCTTCCCAATTGCCGTCCAATACCGGCATGGTGAATCCACGTCGCCACCCGATCCGACGCCGGCGGACCTCCTCGAACGATTTCCGCGGTACCGGCACGTTCGCCAGGCATTGCTGGACGCGGACGAGCGACGGGCAGGGGCACGGACTGGTGCTGGGGCTGAGGGTTCCGGCGGCCGTGAACTCTCGCCGGCGGGGGCCCGCGTGCTGATGTTTTCAGCGGGAGGTGAGATGCTCCCCTTCGGGAGCACGCACAACGGCTTTACGCTCTTGGTGGAGGGCTCTGCCACCTTGACGGCCCGCGACTCCGATGGAGTTGAGCTGCAGATCGCCAGGCTTGGCCCCGGGGATTTCTATGGCGAGGCAACGATTTCCGCAGGAAGGCCCAGCGAGTTGCGGGTGGTGGCCGAGACCGATGTCACCGTCGTGGCCTTCGAGGCGGTGCAGATGGCCGAGTGCCTGCAGCGATCGCCCGGCCTGGCGACGGAGATCGGAGACGCGATCGAGGCCCGACGGCGGGCTACGACGGCCGTCCGCCAGCACAAGGCCGACCCTTTGACCTAGCCCTGTCGGGCTGTTCCGCCAACTCAGCTACTCCAGCGGGATCAAGACACCCACGTCCTCATCGTCCTCGAACGGATCAAAGTCGCCGTCAAACGGCCCGAAGGCTCCTGGGATGGTCGCGTGGGTGGGCATGGCTGGTGAACTCCTTGACTATCTAGTCCACACAGGGGTCGCGGCCGAATCAAATCTGTAAAAATATGGCTGAAAAACCACTGTTTTTCAGGCCCTGGCGACCATGAGTCGGCCCCGCCGACACCCCTCGTTCGAGCGTCCCTTCGGACGGGATCGCTCTCCTGCCGACCTTTCCTATACTGGCCGCTGAAGGTTCCACGCACGTGCTGGGAATCGCCCGTTTCAATCCTGCCGAACCACACCACCCGCGCTTCATGGCCACCACCACGACATCCACCGCCGAAACAGCAGCCGACCCTTGGTTTCAAGACCTTTTCGCCCAACGCATCGGCGGGGCGGGCTACGGCAAGGGCAACGAGATCTACAAGTTCGAACTGATCAAGCGGGCCAAGCGGCAGGCCCTGGCCGAGCATCCCGAGAGGCGGATGCTCGACTTCGGCATCGGTGAGAACGACGAGATGGCCCCCGAGAGCGTCCGTGCGGTGATGCGACGGGAGGTGGACCGACCCGAGAACCGAGGCTATGCCGACAACGGCATCGCGGCCTACAAGGAGGCGGTGGCGACGTTCATGCAGCGGGAGTTTGGAGTCAGCCTCGACCCCGTCAAGGAGATCAACCACTGCATCGGCTCGAAGACCGCCTATGCCATGCTCCCGGCGGCATTCATCGACCCGGGCGACGTTACGCTGATGACGGTGCCCGGCTATCCGGTCGCGGGCACGGCCACACGCTGGTTTGGCGGCGTGGTCCACCGGCTGCCGCTGGTGCCGGAGAACGATTTCTTTCCCGACCTAGCCGGCATTCCCGACGACGTGCTGGCCCGCACCAAACTCCTGGTGCTCTGCTATCCCAACAGCCCGACCGGCAAGACGGCCACTCGGTCCTTCTATGAACAGGTCGTCGCCTTCGCCCACAAGCATCGCATCATCGTGGTGCAGGATGCCGCCCACATCATGCTCTCCTACGACGACGAACCGCTGTCGTTCTTGTCGATCGATGGTGCCAAGGAGGTGGGCGTCGAGGTGCACTCGATGTCGAAGGGCTTCCACATGATCGGCTGGCGGCTCGGCTGGGTCTGCGGCCACGAAAAAATCGTCCGCGCCTTCGCCGACGTGAAAGACAACTGCGACTCCGGACAGTTCATGGCGATCCAGAAGGCGGGCGCCGCGGCGCTCGCCGATCCCAAGATTCCGCGACACGTCCGGGAGAAGTACCGCCGTCGCCTGGAGAAGCTCGTCGGCGTGCTGCGGGCCGTCGGCTTTGAGTGCGACATGCCGGGCGGCACCTACTTCCTGTACACGAAGAGTCCCAAGGGGGCCGGCGACCGCGTTTTCGCCACGGCGCAGGATGCCAGCCAGTTCCTGATTCACGATCTCTCGATCTCGACCGTGCCGTGGGACGACTGCGGTGCCTACCTACGGTTCTCGGCGACCTATGAGGCCGAGGATGAGTCGGCTGAAGACGATCTGATGGCAGAGACGCATGCCCGCCTGTCGCGAGCCCGCCTGAAATTCTGACGGCATCGACTGCCGTCGATGCCCGATTGCCGTAGGTTCCAAAACGACCAACGCCGCCTCTGATTCCCCGCCGCCTCTGATTTCTGGAGTTGCCACCCATGCGCCAGTTCGACTCGATTCGCTCCTGCCTCATCATCATCGTGGGCCTGGCAGCGATCCTGCCCACCGCGGGCTGCGGCACCAAGAAGAAGCCTGCGCTGACCATCGAGCAGCGGCTCAAGAATGCCGAAAAGGAAAAGACTCCCGATCGTCAGGCAGCCGCGCTTCTGAAGGTGGCTAGGTCCCAGTTTGCTGCGAATCAGGAGGCTGAGGCGAAGCAGACCGCCGCCAAGGCGCTCGCAAAGCTGACGGGCGAGGGTGACGCCAACCTGTTTGCCCCCCGGCTGGTAGATATCGCTGGCTTTCTCGCCGAGGTCGGCGACCGAAAGCCGGCCCGGGAGGCGCTCACGCAGGCCTGTGGTTTGATCGACACGATCGAGGATCCGGTCCGCAAGGCGAAGCTGTTCGCTGACGCCGGGGCTGTCTACAAGGCCAACACCGACTCCGCGCAGGCGAAGGAGATGCTGAAGAAGGCGGCCGATGCGGCTGCCAGCGTCGAGGAGCGGTTTCGCGCCGATGCCCTGGCCGCGGTGGCACTCGGTTACACCCGCAGCGGACTTGCCGATGCCGCCAGCGACGTCGTTGACAAACTCCTCGAAGCTGCCAAGACCCTCGAGGAGCCGCGGGCCAAGGCCGAGGCCCTTTCGGCCGCGGCTGGCGTCCAAGCGCAGACCGGCAAGAAAAAGCAGGCGACCCAGCTCTTGGAAGAGGCGGAAACCGCCGCCAAGAGCGTGGACCGCGCAGAAAGCAGAGCCTATGCGCTCCTGGCCGTAGCGCTGGCTACGAGTGGCAATGGCGACAATAAGCAGGCCCTGGCATTGCTCAAGGAGGCCGACAAGGCGGCTGACAAGGTGCCCGAGCCTGCCTCGCAGAAGAAGATCGTTGACAAGGTGCGGGCGACGATGGCCGACGTCGAGAAGAAGCTCAAGAAGTAGTGGCTACTTCCTGCCGGCCGACACGACTTTGAGCGCTTCGAGCGCGAGCTTTCGTGCCGCGGCATGGTCCACGATCGGTTCGGGATAGTCGCGGCCGAGCCCGGCCCACTGCCGCACGTAGGCCTGATCGGGATCGAATTTCTCCGCCTGACTCGTGGGATTGAAGATCCGAAAGTAGGGGGCGGCATCGGCACCGCAGCCGGCCGCCCACTGCCAGCCGAGCGTGTTGGCGGCAAGATCCGCGTCCACGAGGGTGTCCCAGAACCACCTCGCCCCCTCCAGCCAGCTCACCCGCAGATCCTTGACGAGAAAGCTCGCCACGATCATCCGCACGCGGTTGTGCATCCAGCCGGTGGCCCAGAGTTGCCGCATGCCGGCATCGACGATCGGAAAGCCGGTACGTCCCCGCTGCCAGGCCCGCAGACCGACGGGATCGTTCGCCCAGGGAAACCTCGCGTAGTCGGCGCGAAGCGGCGCGTCGGTCGTGTGTGGAAAGTGGTAGAGCAGGTGGTTGGCAAACTCCCGCCAGCCCAGTTCTCGCAGGTAGACTTCAGGGCTGCCGGTGATTCTGGCCGCGGGCGTCCCGCCGACGGTCTCGCGGACGGCATGCCAGACCCGCCGCGGCGAGATCTCGCCGAAGTGGAGGTGCGGGCTCAGCCCGCTGGTGCCCTCGTGATCGGGACGGTCGCGTTCCGTGCCGTAGGCGGCGACACCACGACCGAGGAAGACCTTCAGCCGCTGCAGGGCTCCCTCCTCGCCGGGCGTCCATGTCGTTCGCATCGTGCCAGCCCAGTCGATCGCAGGCAGCAGTCCGAGCGCGTCGATTGAAAGCGTTTTTCCTCCTGCCTTCTCGGTCGCTGCAGCGGTGCGGAGCTTTCGGGGAGCTGTCCCCGGCTCGACCGGCTCATCGCGGGCCAGCAGCGACCGCCAGAAGGGCGTGAACACCTGATACGGCTTTCCCTCCTTCGTGGCGACGTGCATCGGCTCGAAGAGCAGGCTGCCGTTGTGGCTCTCGACGGCGAGCCCATCGTCCGCAAGCGCCTTCTTGATCGCCGTGTCGCGGCGGATGACGGCCGGCTCATACCGCCGGTTCCAGGCGACATGCGTGGCGGAGAATTCACTGGCAAGTGTGCGCAGCGTGTCGAGCGATGGCCCGCGGCGGATCACGAGCGATGCGCCCGCCTTCTCGACCGCCGCCGAGAGCCTGCCCAGCGACTGGTGCAGCCACCACCGTGAGGCCGCCCCTGGCTCCCACGGCGTCTCCTCCTCCGGCGCCCAGATGAACACCGGCACGACCGCACCACGGGCAGCCGCAGCGGCCAGCGCGGGATTGTCGTCCAGTCGCAGGTCGTGACGAAACCAGACGATCGTGGTAGGGGCCATCAGCCCAGAATACCCTTCACCACCTGTCCGTGAACATCGGTGAGCCTGAAATCCCGACCTTGGAAGCGGTAGGTCAGCTTCGTGTGATCGAAGCCGAGCAGATGGAGGATCGTGGCCTGCAGATCGTGGATGTGCACCTGGTCGTGGGCCGCCTTGAAGCCGAGATCGTCGCTCTCGCCGTGGACGTAGCCCGGCTTCACGCCGCCACCCGCCATCCAGACCGAATAGCAGTCTGGATAGTGGTCGCGGCCCAGGATGCCGCCACCCGCCGTGCGGCCCTCGCGGAACGGCGTCCGGCCAAACTCGCCAGTGCAAAGCACCAGCGTGTCGTCGAGCAGTCCGCGCTGCTGCAAGTCCTCGATCAGCGCAGCGGCAGGCTTATCGAACGTCGCGGCCTTCTTCGTGAGCCCGTCGCGGATGTCCTCCTGCGGACCGGTGCCGTGAAAATCCCAGCCCCAGTCGAAGAGGTGCACGAACCGCACCCCCTCCTCGACCAGCCGTCGTGCCAGCAGGCAGTTGTTGGCCAGGCTCGGGCTTCCCGGCTTTGCACCATAGGCGTCGAGCACCTCCTGCGGCTCCCGTGAGATGTCCATCACCTCGGGCACGCTGGCCTGCATCCGATAGGCCAGTTCATACTGCGCGATCCGCGTGACGGTCTCAGGGTTGCCGAGTTCCCTCGCCTGGAGTTCATTCAGATCCCGGAGGGCGTCGAGGCTGGCCCGCCGCAGCGCCCGGTCCATACCAGGCGGATCCGAGACATAGAGCACCGGATCGCCCTTCGAGCGGCACTGCACCCCCTGGTAGACGCTCGGCAGGAACCCCGACCCAAAACTACTCGTGCCGCCGTTGGGCTGCACACCCGACGAGATCAGCACCACGAAACCGGGCAGGTTGGCATTCTCACTCCCGAGGCCGTAGGTCGCCCAGCTGCCGAGGCTCGGCCGGCCCGCACGGGGACTTCCTGTGTAGACCATCAGCTCGGCCGGTGCGTGGTTGAACTGGTCGGTGAACATGCTCTTCACGAGGCAGAGCTTGTCGGCCACACGGTGCAGGTTTGGGATCGCGTCGGAAAGCTCCATGCCGCTCTCGCCACAGCGGACCCATTTTCGCGGCGTGCCGAGTAGCTTCGGTGTGCCGCTTGTGAAGGCGAATTTCTTGCCTGCGATCGTCTCGGCAGGGCAGTCCTCGCCACTGTGCTTTACCAGTTCGGGCTTGTGATCGTACAAGTCGAGGTGGGGCGGCGAGCCCGTCAGGTGGATCACGATCATCCGCTTTGCCTTGGCGGGCAATGGTGGCAGTTTTGCCGCCATCGGGTCGGTCGCGGCCGCAGGCGTCGCCGTGCCAGCGGCGAGCAGATCGCGCATCGCCAACGCACCGATGCCGCCAGCCATGCTGCCGAGGAGATGCCGACGAGTTGCCAGCAGCTTGTGTTCGAAGATCGGATCCATGAATCGCTCTCCGGTCACGGGCACATGAAGGTTTCGTCGAGGTTCAGAATCACATTCGCGACGACGGTCCACGAGGCGAGATCGTCGAGGGCAACGGCCAGATCCGATGGCACCGGCCCGAGCGGATCGGTCGCCATCTTCTTCGCATCGTCGGGATCGTTTTTGAAGCCCGCCTGTGCGTCTTCATGCAGCCTGACCAGCCGGTCGATCTCGGCTGCAGCCGGCTGTCGGGCGAGCACGAGCCGGAAGCCGCGAGCGGCCCGCTCAGGGCTCGTCGAACCTCCTTCTCGCACCATGCGACGGGCCAGTGCCTGCGCCGCCTCGACATAGACCGGGTCGTTGAGCGTGACGAGCGCCTGCAGCGGTGTATTGGTCCGCGGCCGGCGAACTGTGCAGACCTCGCGACTCGGCGCGTCAAACGTGGCCATCGACGGATAGGGATTGCTCCGCCGCCAGGTCGTGTAGAGGGCACGGCGGTAGCGGTCCTCGCCGTCGCTCGTCTTCCAGTCGATGCCGCCACCGAACGCCGCGTTCAAGCCGAGATTGGGCTGCGGTGGCTGCACGCTCGGCCCCCCCTTTTTTCGCGAGAGCAGGCCCGCCGCCGCGAGCGCCTGGTCGCGGATCACCTCCGCCGACAGCCGCACGCGGGGTCCACAGGCGACGAGTCTGTTCTCCGGATCACGGGCGATGAGTTCGGGAGTGGCTCGGGAGGTCTGCCGGTAGGCGGCGCTCGTGACCATCAGCCGCATGACGGCCTTCGTATCCCACCCGCGATCGACCAGTTCGCATGCCAGCCAATCGAGCAGTTCCGGATGGCTTGGCAGTTCTCCCTGGCTGCCAAATTCTTCGCTCGTCGCGACGATGCCGATGCCGAAGAGCCGCTCCCAAAGCCGGTTGGCAACCACGCGGGACGTGAGCGGATTCCTCGCATCCACGAGCCACTTTGCGAGCATCATCCGATCGAGCCGTCCACCCTCGCCCACTTCCGGCGGCGGAAAGACGGCCGGCACGCCCTCGGCCACCACGGGGCCCAGGTCCTGCCAGTTGCCGCGATGCTGAAGCTTCGTGATCCGCCGCTTCTCGCCCGCAAGCTCCTCGAGCACCGGCACGGAGGCGGGCTTGTCGTCATCGAGTTTCTTTCGCAGTCCCTTGACGAGATCGCGGGCCGGCCGGAACTCCGGCGGCTCGGTGACGCCCTTGGCGGGCGGCGGGAGCTGTCGCTCGATCTCGGCAATCTCCTGTTCGACCGCCGCACGTCGCGCATCGATCGGCCCCCAGGGAATCCGGACGACGGGGGTCTCGTCCTTTCGGTCCGTGTCGGCCGTGTTGTTGAGGACCGCGTAGAGACCGAAATATTCCTGCTGCGAGAGCGGGTCGTATTTATGGTCGTGGCACTGGCAGCACGCGATCGTCGTACCCATCCAGGTGCTCATCGTAGTGTTCACACGGTCGACGATCGCCACCGTGCGAAACTCCTCGTCGATCGTGCCCCCCTCGCTGTTGGTGAGCGTGTTGCGGTGGAAGCCGGTGGCGACCTTGTCGTCGAGCGTCGCATTCGGCAAAAGATCGCCGGCGATCTGGCGAAGCGTGAACTGGTCGAACGGCATGTTGGCATCGAAAGCCCTGACCACCCAGTCGCGCCATCCCCAGATCGTCCGCGGTGGGTCGTCGGCGTAGCCGGCGCTGTCGGCATAGCGGGCCAGATCGAGCCACTGCCGGGCCATGTGCTCGCCGTAGCCGTCGTGGGCGAGCAGCCGGTCAACGAGTTTTTCCACCGCGTCGGGCGCGGTGTCGGCTACGAAGGCGTCGATCTCGTCGGGCGAGAGCGGCAGGCCCGTCAGGTCGAGCGCGAGCCGGCGGGCGAGCGTTGCCCGATCGGCCTCGGGCTGCGGCGCGAGTCCCTCCGCCTCGAGTCTCGCGAGAATGAAGCGGTCGATGCCGTTCTTCGGCCAGGCAGCGTTCTTCACCGTCGGCAACGGCGACCTCGTCGGTGAAACATACGCCCAGTGCGGCTCGTAGGTCGCGCCGGCGGCGATCCATCGTTTCAACAGTTCGACCTGCTTCGCCGGCAGGCGTTCGCCGGCGTCGGGCGGCGGCATCACAAGGTCGGGATCGTCGGAGGTGATTCTTGCGATGATCTCACTCATGTCCGGCTTGCCCGGCACGATCGCGGCGTGGCCACCCAGATCAGCTGTTGCGCCCGCGAACGTGTCGAGCCGCAGGCCGTCGTCGCCGCCGCCATGCCGCGATCCCGCGTCCGGCCCATGACACCGCACGCAGCGGTTCGACAGGAGCCCCTTGATGTCGCGTGTAAACGACGGAGTCTGATCGGCGGCCACCGAGGCTCGTGCCGCCACGAGTCCGGCCATTCCGATGGCTG
The DNA here is from genome assembly GCA_040397635.1 of Pirellulales bacterium. Classification (GTDB taxonomy): domain Bacteria; phylum Planctomycetota; class Planctomycetia; order Pirellulales; family UBA1268; genus CAMCQY01. The sequence continues at coordinate 3,733 of JBBAVO010000073.1, read as the reverse complement.
TGTAGAGCAGTGCCGTGAAGGTCCGACTCATACCAGGATGTCCTTGAGAACGTTGGCCCCCTCGACGCCCGTGAGCTTGGCATCGAGACCCTGAAATTTCACGCTGAAGGCGTCGTGCTGGATGCCAAGCTGGTGCAGCATCGTGGCGTGGATGTCATGGACCGTGCAGACGTTTTCAACCGCCGCATAGCCCAGCTCATCGCTCGCACCATACACAAGCCCGCCCTTGACCCCGCCGCCCGCCAGCCAGACGCTCATCGCCTTGTTGTGATGGTCGCGGCCGTTGCCCTGCGACATCGGCGTCCGCCCGAACTCGCCGGCCCAGACCACGATCGTGCTTTCGAGCATGCCGCGGTCCTTCAGATCGGTGATCAGGGCCATGCAGGCCCGATCGATCTCCTCCGCCTTGAGCTTGATGCCGTCTTTCACGCCGCCGTGGTGGTCCCAGTCCTTGTGGTAGAGCTGGATGAACCGCACGCCCCGCTCGGCCAGCCGCCGCGCGAGCAGGCAGTTCGCGGCAAACGAGCCATCGCCCGGCTGACAGCCGTAGAGCTCGAGCGTCTTGGCACTCTCGTTTTTCGTATCCATCAGTTCGGGCACGCTCGCCTGCATCGCAAAGGCCATTTCATACTGCGCGATCCGTGTGGCGATCTCGGGATCACCGGTGATCGCATCGTGCTGGGAGTTGATGGCGTTGATCGCGGCGATGTCGGCCCCCTGCCGCTCCCGCGTGACCCCGGCGGGGCTGCCCAGGTAAAGCACCGGATCCCCCTTGCTGCGCAGCTGCACGCCCTGATACCGGCTCGGCAGGAAACCGCTCGACCACTGCCGGGCCGCAATCGGCTGGTTCTGGCCACCCTTGCCAAGCGACGTCAGCACCACGAATCCAGGCAGGTCGGCCGCGTCACTCCCCAAGCCATACGTGACCCACGCCCCCATGCTGGGTCGGCCCGCGATCTGAGATCCGGTGTTCATAAACATGTGGGCCGGATCGTGATTGATGGCGTCGGTCGTCATCGAGCGGATCAGACAGATGTCCCCGAGCACCGAGCCGATGTTGGGAAAGAGCGAGCAGATCTCGGTGCCGTTGGGGCCCATCTTCGAAAAGGGATGCTGCGGGCCAAAACAGGTCAGCTGTTTCCCCTGCAACTGCGCGAGCTGCTGTCCCTTCGTCATGCTCTCGGGCATCGGCTTCCCGTCGAGCTCTGCCAGCTTCGGCTTGTGGTCGAAGGTTTCGAGGTGCGACGGCCCACCGGCCATCGTCAGCCAGATCACCCGCTTGGCCCGCTGCGGCAACGGCGGCTTTTCAAGCACGCCGCGGAGCGGCGCGGCCTTGAGCAGCCGTGGAGCAGAGAGCGACGCCAAAGCCACGGCGCCCACCCCCTGTGCGGTGCGGCCGAGAAAGGCCCGGCGGGCGAGTGCATTGTGCTCGTGAAGAGTCGTGCGATTCATGCTCACGGCCTTGTGATCGTTTCGTGGAGATTCAGCAGGACGCGGGCCACGTGGGTCCAGGCAGCCAGTTCGACCTTGTCGGTGTCGGGCGGCACCGCCGTCAGGCCGGTCGTGAGCAGCGACTCTGCGGCGGCAGGGCTGGCCTTGTAATGGGCGAGGTGCTCCCGAAGCAGCGGCATCACCGTCTCCATCTCCTCGACCCGTGGCAGCCGCTGCAGCACCTGCCGCCAAGCCCAGGCCACGCGTTCCTCGGGGGAGCCGTTGCATTCCTTGAGAATGCGGGCCGCCAGGCTCCGCGACGCCTCGACATAGCTGGGGTCGTTTAAGAGCACGAGTGCCTGCTGCGGAATGTTGGACCGATTCCGCTCGGCACAGCATTCCTCGCGGCTCGGCGCGTCGAAGGCGAGCATGCTCGGGTGGAGGAACGACCGCTGCCACCAGGTGTAGAGACCGCGGCGGTACTGCTTCTCTCCGCTGTCGTTTGGGTAGGTTCGCGTCGGGAAATTGAGGTTCTCCCAGTAACCTTCGGGCTGGTAGGGCTTCACGCTCGGGCCACCGATCGCGCGAGCGAGTAGGCCGGAGACCGAGAGCGCCGCGTCGCGGACACACTCGGCCTCGATGCGGAAGGTTGACTGCCTTGCGAGCTCGCGGTTGAAGGGATCGGCGGCCGCCAGTTCGGGCGTGGCGACAGACGTCTGCCGGTAGGTCTCGCTCGTGACGATCGTGCGGACCATGTGCTTCATGTTCCACTGTGAATCCATGAACTCACAGGCCAGCCAGTCGAGCAGTTCCGGGTTGGCGGGCGGCTCACCCTGGGCCCCCAGATCGTCGAGCACCTTCGAGAGCCCCGTCCCGAAGAACTGCTTCCAGAGCCGGTTCATCACCACCCGTGCGGTGAGCGGGTTGTCGCGCGACACGAGCCACCTCGCAAGGTCGAGCCGATTCGGCTCGCGGCCCTCGACCGCGGGCTGCGGCAGGTAGGCCGGGAACGCCGGCTTGATCACTTCGCCCGTCTCATCCATCCAATTGCCACGGGGTAGGATGCGGACGGTCCGAGGCTTGTCGGTGTGGACGCTGACGAGGCACTTCGCCAGCGGGTCGTAGAACTCCTTGCGTTCCTTCTCGGCCTTTGCCAGGCCATCCCGTTCCGTCTGGAAGAGCTTCGTGGCCTTCGCTCGGAAATAATCCCGCAGCCTGTTCTTGTCGTTGCCGTCCCGCTTCGCCGGCTCCTTGGCGAGACTGGCTGCAACCTGCTGGGCGGTGTTCTTCTCGGCATCCGTCGCCTTGGAGTCGGCGGCCAGTTCGGGCATTGTCACGCCGTAGGCAACGATGTCGGCCTCCCACTGCTGCTGGGCCGCATCGAGCTGCGAAACGATCGCGTCGAACTTTTTCTTTGCCTCGGCCAGCGTCGCATCGAGTTCGGCCAGCCGCTTGTGTTCTTCCGGTGTGCCGATGACCATCCCGTCTTCCCGGCGGCCGAGAATCGGCTCCTGGATGTCGGAGAAGAAGGCACCCAACGCGTAGAAATCCTTGGTTGTGAACGGGTCGAACTTGTGGTCGTGGCACTGCGCACAGCCGGTCGTCTGGCCGAGCCACGTTGTTCCGATCGCACGGACCCGGTCTGTCAGCATCCGCGCCTCGTAGTCCTTGGCCTGCGCGCCTCCCTCCTCGGTCGAGAGAAGCAGCCGGTTGAACGCCGAGCCGATCCTTGTCTCCTGCGTCGCGTCCGGCGCGAGGTCGCCTGCCACCTGATGGATCGTGAACTGGTCGAAAGGCTGGTTGTCGTTGAAGCTCCTGATCACCCAGTCGCGATAGGGCCAGACATTCCGCGGGTTGTCGCTGTGGTAACCGATCGTGTCGGCGAAGCGAACGACATCGAGCCAGCCGATCGCCATCTTCTCGCCATAGTGCGGGCTGGCGAGCAGGCGGTCTACAAGCAACACGTATGCGTCCGGACGTGTGTCGGCGACGAATGCCGCGACCTCGTCAGGAGTGGGCGGCAGGCCAAGCAGGTCGAAGCACAGCCGGCGAATGAGCGTCCGACGATCGGCCTCGCGCGAGGAGGCGAGGCCGCGTGCAGCCAGCCGCTGCCGCACAAGATGGTCCACCCCATTGGTTCCGGCGGGCACCTCGGCCTTGACCGGTTTTTCGTAGGCCCAGTGCTGCTGATATTCGGCCCCCTCCTCGATCCACCGTCCGAGCAGTTCCTTCTGCTTCGCGTCGAGTTTCTTGTGCGACTCCGGGGGCGGCATCAGTTCGTCCGCGTCGGTCGCGTTGACCC
>JBBAVO010000072.1:3235-12533 GCA_040397635.1 Pirellulales bacterium | reverse complement strand
TTCAGCGACTACTGCGTGCACCACATCGACGAGGTCTGCTGGATGAAGGGAGCCTGGCCCGTGAAGGCCGTGGCGATCGGAGCCCGGCAGTTGCGAGGCAAGATCGATGATCAGAACTTCGACAACTACGGCATCGAATACACGTTCGAAGACGGGGCAAAGTTCTTCTACACCTGCCAGGTGATGAAGGATTGCGACAGTAAGTTCGGCCTGTGGGGGCAGGGCTCCAAGGCGGCGTTTGCGATCTCGACCAGTGGCCACTCGCCGGCCCGCTGCGCGATCTATAAGGATCAGCGCGTAAACAAGGACAACGTCGCTTGGGCGGCCGAGCAGCCCGAACCGAATCCGTATCGGCGCGAGTGGGAGCATCTGGTGGCGGCGATCATCGCCGACGAGCCCTACAACGAGGCCGTGCGGGGGGCGCAGGCCAGTCTGGTCACGGCGATGGGCCGGTTTGCGGCGCACACCGGCAAGGCCATCACGTATGAGGAGATGCTCAACTGCCCCGATGACCTCACCGCCGGCGTTGACAGCCTGACGGAAGGATCGCCGGCGCCGCTGGTGGCCGACAGCGAGGGACGGTATCCGGTGCCGATGCCGGGGAAATACAAGTATGAGTATCGCGGCTGACGGATGAGCGTCGCTCTTGACCGTTTCTTCTGGCAGTGCTGGGTGTGGAGTCATCGTGGAGGAAGAACTATGAAGAACATCGTTATGATCCTGCTGGCGTTGATAGCCGGCGTGTTGGTGCTGATCGGATTCAGCGGGAACGGCGGCAAGAAGCCCGAGCCGCCGCCAGTTGCCTCCGCACCGACCCCCGAGCCGGTTCAGACCCGGCAGACGCTCAACAAGAAGACGCAAAACGTGCTGGAACTGTCGGAGGCGCTCGGGCAGGGGGGCGTGCGAGCCGAGATGTCGATCAAGAGCCAGGGGCTGGGAGTCGCGGCCGACGCCTATCGGACGAGCGTGGGCAAGCTGTCGATCATGGCCGTTGATCAAAAGATGGCGTTTTTCCAGGCGGAGAACGACCGGAAGCCGCAGGATTACGCGGAGTTCATGGCGCGGATCATCGAGCCGGGCAAGCCCGACGGCCTCATGCTGCCGATGCTGCCCTACTATCAGGAATACGCCTACGATCCCGAAGCGAAGGAGCTCGTCGTGGTCGAGTTTCCGGCGAAGAAGGAGCAGCGGCAGAAGGAGACGACGGGCGCGTCCGGGCTGTGATTGTGGGCTGCCGGTTGGATGGGGCGGATTCCCATGCGTGGGCTGAGGTCTTGCTGAGGTCTTGCTGAGGTCTTGGGTGTCGATGCGATCCTGCTATCCTCTGAGGCCATGAAGCACCCATGCAGCATCGTGATTCTGGACGGCCACACCGCCAACCCTGGCGATCTCAGCTGGTCTGAGATCGAGTCGATCGGACACGTGACTGTCCACCCGCGGACGGCGGCCGCCGACGTCGTCGCACGGGCCCGCGATGCCGACATCGTCCTCACCAACAAGACGGTGATCTCTCGGGAGGCGATCGCCGCGCTGCCGCGGCTCGCGTGCATCGGCGTGCTGGCCACCGGCTACAACATCGTGGACGTCGAGGCGGCCAGGGAGCGTGGCATTCCGGTCTGCAACGTGCCGGAATACAGCACGCCGAACGTGGCGCAGGCGGTGTTCGCCCTGCTGCTCGAACTCACCAATCACACCGGCCACCATGCGCAGACTGTCCGCGCGGGCCGCTGGGCATCGTCTCGGGATTTCTGCTATTGGGATGGAGACCTGGTGGAACTGGCCGGGCTCACACTTGGGCTCGTTGGGTACGGACGGATCGGCCGGGCCGTGGCCGCGGTCGGCCGCGCGTTTGGGATGAACGTGCTCGCTCATCGGCGGACGGCCGCAAGCGGCAGCCGCGACGAACTCGCGACGATGGTCGATCTGCCCACGCTGCTCCGCGAGAGTGACGTCGTCAGCCTCCACTGTCCCCTCACGCCCGAGACACAGGGCCTGATTCAAGCGGAGACGATCGGTCTCATGAAGCCGACGGCGTTCCTGATCAACACGTCGCGCGGGCCGCTCGTCAACGAGGCCGACCTCGCCGCCGCGCTCGACGCGGGCCGCATCGCCGGGGCGGGCCTCGACGTGCTCTCGGTGGAGCCGCCGCCGGCGTCGAATCCGCTGCTCACCGCCCGCAACTGCATCATCACGCCCCACATCGCCTGGGCCACGCGGAATGCCCGACGCCGACTGATCGAGGTGACGGCCGCAAACCTCCGGGCCTTCGTAGCGGGCCAGCCGCACCACGTCGTCAATCGGTGATCGCCGCAGGTGCGGAAGCGAAGAGTGAGGACCTCATGCGGCATCCGATCCTGAGACCGTTGCTGTTCTGGTGTATCGCAGCGGTTGTGGTCTGGCCGGCCTCGGCCGAACAGCCAGTGACAAGTGGAGGCGTTGAGCCGGACCGGGACAGAATCACGCAGGTGTCGGTCATCAACGCCCTGCTGCTCGGGCAGTTTGACGGCAGGGTGCCGTTTGCGGCGCTGCTGGCCGATGGCGACTTCGGACTGGGCACGCTCGACAGGCTCGATGGCGAACTCGTCGTGGTGGACGGCAGGGGATACCAGATCAAGAGCGATGGGAAGGTGGTGGAGGTCGGTCCGGATGCCACGATCCCATTTGCCGTGGTCACGCCGTTCGACCGCGATGGCGAACTGCCCTGTCCGGCGGTCGATTCGCTCGCTGAGCTCGAGCGGCGGCTCGACGGCGTGGTCGGCCACCCCAACAACTTTGTCGCCGTTCGGATCGACGCGGAACTGGCAGCGATCACGCTGCGGAGTGTGCACCCGCAGTCGAAGCCGTATCGCCCGATCAACTCCCGCAGCGATTTCCAGTCGGTCTGGAAACGGGAAAACATGCGTGGCACGTTCGTGGGCATCCGCAGCCCGCGATGGGCCCACGGCGTCACGGTGCCGGGCTATCACTGGCATTTTCTGGCGGCAGACCGCCGCAGTGGAGGGCATGTGCTCGATTGTCATCTGCGCGGAGGTACGATCCTGTATGACGTCTGCGGCAGCTGGCTGGTCAAGCTCGACGAGTCGGCCGAGTTCAATGGCGTCAACCTATCGACCGATCTGAGCGATGAACTCGATCGCATCGAACGCCTGCGTGGCGGGCCCGCCGACGGCGAGTGATAGTCGCCGTATCCCCGTGTCCCCGTATAACGAGTTCCACCCCGACGCCCCAACACCATGAAGCGTTCCCGCCCCTCGCCGCGTCGTCCTGCAACTCCCGGTGCGCCAGCCGCCCGCCCTGGCGGCAGTTCGGTCCCACGCAAGCCGAATCGACCGACGGCGCGTCATCAGGGAAAGGCCGAGGAGAAGTATCACGGTGTGCGGGCGTGCGAGGCGTTGTTTGCCCGCCGGCCAGGGGATATCGTTCGCGTCTACATCGCCGAGGATCGCCGCCGGCACTTTGCAGCACTCCTCGACCACTGCGCGAAGGTGCGGCTCGGCTTTCAGGTCGTGGCGCAGGAGAACCTCGCCCGCATCAGCGAATCGACGCACCACGAGGGGATCGTGATCCTCGCCCGCGCCTGTCCGCGGTGGGGGATGTCCGACCTGCTGCGGGCGATCGAGGAGCGGCGGCTGAAGGGCCCGCTCCTGTATCTCGACGGCGTTCAGAATCCCCACAATCTCGGCGCCATCCTGCGGACTGCCGCTCACTTCGGCACGGCCGCCGTCCTCGGTGCCCGCGGTGATCTGCCGCCGCTCTCGCCGGCCGCCGTTCGCGTGGCGGAAGGCGCGGCCGAGCACGTCCCCGTCTGTGATCTCGCCGATCCGCAGGCCGAACTGACGCGGCTCAAGGAACTTGGTTTCCGCGTCGTGGCGACCTCGAGCCATCGTGGCAGCCCTGTCGCGGCCAAGAGCCTCGGAGGCAAAATCGTGCTGGTGCTCGGCAGCGAAGGAGAGGGCGTGTCGAAGCCGATTGCGGCGCTTGCCAACGAAGCGGTTCAGATTCCCGGCACGGGCGCCGTGGAAAGCCTCAACGTGTCGGTTGCCTGCGGCATCCTGCTCGCCGAAGCCTGGCGCGGCCGGTCGGTCTAGCGGACGCGGGGCTTCACGCTCAGGCACTTGAGCGTGTGCTCGTCGCGCACGTAGAGTTTGCCCGCCGCGAGGGCGGGCAGGGCGCGGATCGTGCCGGTAAAAGGCCGGGCCCGCGCGAGCACCTTCAGCCCCGCCATGTCGGGCTGGAAGAGCACCAGTTCACCATCGACCTTGGTGGCGATGATCTTGCCATCGGCAAAAATGAGCGAGCCGTAGCCGAAATTGGATTCTTTCCAAAGGACCTCTCCCGTTGACTGCTTGATGCACTTCAGGTCGGCGGGAGGGACGTCATCGCGGCCGTCGATGGCAAACAGAAAGCCGCCGCGGGCGATGGGCGTGCAGTATTGCGTGGCCAACGAGTCGGCGTTGGCCCAGACCTTGGTCATGCCAGCCTTGTCGAACGATCCGTAGAGCGATCCGATTCCATACGACGCCGTCACGAGCAGGTGGGGCTTGCCGTTCTTGTCGGCAAGGACGAGGGGGTTGGCTCCGTTCACGGTTGGCCCACGGGCTCCGAAGGCGAACTGCCAGCGAATCGCGCCGGTCACCGGATCGAGCAGGATGACACGGTACCGTGTGATGACCAGAAGGTGGGGGGAATCGGCGATCATGACGGGCACTGGCGAGGAATAGCTCGCCCGCTCGCCGGTCTTCGTCCAGACCGTTTCTCCGGTGGCGACCGAGAAAGCGACGATGCCGGCCTCTTCCTTGGCACCCCCGACGTTCACGATCACCAGTTTGCCCATCACGATCGGCGAGCTGCCCGCACCGAAGTAGCCCGTCTGAGCCCCGAAGTCGGCATGCGTGTCCCGCTGCCACAACCGCTTGCCGGTGGCCGCGTCGAGGCAGGTGAGCACCCCCTCCGCGCCGAACGTGAAGACGCGTCCGCCCTGAATCACGGGCACGCAGAGCGGCCCATCACCGCCACCCACCTCCGGCTTGAACTTCGTCGGGTAATCGGCGGTCCAGAGCGTTTTGCCGGTCGCGGCGTCGAGTGCTTCCGTGACCTCTTTGTCGTCCACGCGGTGAAAGAGCAGCGTGCGCTTGTCCGCCACGGCCACGCCGGCGTAGCCGCGGCCCACGTCCCGCTGCCAGAGCGTGTAGGGGCCGTCCGCGGGCCATTCGTCGGTGAGGATCTCGTCGTCGGCCGCGATGCCGTTGCGATCGGGCCCGAGAATCTGCGGCCACTCCCCCGCCGAAGCCTGGAATGCGGCAGTCGCCGCACACAAACAGCAGGAGGCCAGAAAGCAGAGACTCGTATTCAACGCGGGCATGCCACCGATCCGATCCTTGGGTTTTCGACGTCCCGAAAGTGTTTTGCCGCCCCAAAGATAGTCTATCGGCAGCCGTTCGTGCAGGCCGGAATGGAACACGCAAATTCCGGCAAATCGCCCGCGTCAGGCGGCAGGACTCTTGGCAGGGAAGACGCAGCGTGCCCCCCCGATTGAGGCGGCGAGTTAGTCCTTGCGAAACCGTTCGGGCGACAGGAATCCGATGGGATGGGCCGTTTTTCCATCGAGGGCGAGGTCGGCCAGGATTTCACCCATCACGCTCGCGAACTTGAATCCATGGCCGGAGAAGCCGGCGGCCACCGCCACGCGGGCGTGCCGGGGATGAGGGCCGACGACGAAATGGCCGTCGGGCGACATGGTGTAGAGGCAGGCCGCGTGCTCGGTCAGCGGTCCGCATACCCCGGGCAGGTGGGCCGTGAGCACCGCCTCGACCCGTGCCCGCTCGCCCACGTCGATCCTCCGGTCAACCGTCAACGGATCCGCGACTGGCGTTCCTCCGGTGTGTTCGGCGATCTTGACGCCCCGGTCGTCGAGTGCGGGAAACCCGTAGAAAAAACCGGTCGGCCCGTCGAAGGCGAAGCAGGGGAGGCTGCCGGCGGCATGATCCCTCCGGACGGCCGCGTCGGGCTGATACCAGAACAGCGACTTGCGGAGCACCCGCAGCGGCACCGACGGCAGTTGGAGAAGGTCGGCCGCCCAGGCCCCCGGGGTAACCACCAGCGTATCGGCGGCGTAGCTGCCCTTGTCTGTCTCCACGACGACGTGTCCATTGCCGTCGTCGTGCCCAACCGTCCGCCAGCCGCGGACCGCGGCGCCGTGCTCGATGCAGGCTCCCAGTCGCACGGCCTCCGCCGCGTGAGCCCGCACGCAGTCTTCCACGAAGAGATAGCCGCCACGGGCCTCGTGGACTGCGGCCCATGCTTCCGGCAGCCGCATGCTGGGCCAGCGGGCCATGGCCTCGCGGCTGGTCATGCGTTCGATCGGCAGCGAGTGGATCGCGGCCGATGCGACCGCGCCAGCCACCACCTCGCCGTCGGCCGGCCCCGCCATCAGCAGGCCAGATTCCACCAGCAGCGGGCTCCCTGTCGCGGCCCCCAACTCGTGCCAGAGTTCATAGGCCCGACGCAGGAGCGGTACGTAATCGGGATGCTCGAAATAGGCGAGCCTGATGAGTCGTGTCTGGCCGTGGGAACTGCCCCGGTCGTGGCCGGGTGGATAGCGGTCGAGCCCGCAGACGCGGGCCCCGCGGGCGGCCAGGTGCATGACCGCAGCGGCACCCATGCCGCCCGTGCCGATCACGATTGCGTCAAACCTTTTCATGGCGACCGCACTTCCGGATTGTGCAAAATCGGCTTCCGTCGCTAGCCTGCTCGCCGAGGCTCCTATCGTGGCCAGTGTGGCCAGGAATGGGAAGAATCGTCGAGGGAGACCGCCAGCCATGAGCCGTTCTTTGCCTCACGCCGCGGTCTGGCCGCGGCTGCCCGAGAGTACGCACGGCTATGTCGCGGACCTGCTGTCCGCCCACCCCGTGGACGTGCGGCTCAGTCGGCCGCGGCGGACGAAACTCGGTGACCACCGGGCCCCCACGTCCCGGCGACGGCGGCATCGCATTTCCGTCAACGACGACCTCAATCCCTATTCGTTCCTCACCACGCTGCTCCATGAGATCGCACATGCCGCCACATGGGAGTCCCACCGCGCACGGATCCGCCGCGTGCGGCCGCACGGCCCGGAATGGAAGGCGGAGTTCGAACAGATTCTCATGCCTGTAGTGGCAGGCCGCATGCTGCCCGACGACATCAACGCCGCGCTCCGGCGGGCGATGCAGAATCCGGCGGCGGCGACGTGTAGCGACCGGGATCTGATGCTGGCGTTGGCCCGCTACGATGCAGTCGATTCCGGAGTCGTGTTCGTGGAATCGCTGGCCGTGGGGACGATCTTCCGAACCGATGGCGGCAGGCTGTTTTGCCTGGGACCAAAACTGCGGAGCCGCTACCGCTGCATCGAGCAGAAAACGGGCCGCGAATATCGGATGCACCCGCTGTGCCGAGTGTCGCCCATAACGGACTAGCCGGCCCCGTTCGGCGGATGGGTCAGCGGCGGACGTCACCCCGCGCTGGGGACTGCATCGCGCGGTCGTGGCGGCGGCGGACCGAGTTGCCGTAGACATGCAGCGGCCGATTGGGACGTTTTTCGATCGGGGTGCTCTTGATCTGGTCTCGCTCGCTGCCGAACGTGACCACGCGGGGATCGAATTCGGCGGCAGCAGTCGGCGTTGCTGTGGCGACTGCGATGGCAGCCAAGACAGTAGCTAAGACAGGAGCCAAGAGGATGACCCTGAGCACGTTCATGGACCGGCTGTCTCCCTGGGACAAGAAAAAAGTGGGGCAAGAGAAAGGTGACTGTCACTTTCTCTTCTCTTTTTCTCATCGGATGCCGCCGCGGCAAAGCGTGCCTGCGGCCTGCCGCGGCCGACGTTTTGGCATATCCCGCAGCACCGGACCAGCGGCCCTGTGCCGCCCCCGGTCGCGGGCGGTTCTTGTCGGCGTAATCGGAACGGCACGGGTATGCTGCGGGGGCTGTCGGCGTGATTGCATTGAAGTGCGGGAGATCAACGAGATGGAGCGATTTCTGACGGGTGTGATCCTGACGTTCCTGGCCTGCGGGGTGGCGGCTGGCCAGGCTCCAGCCACTGCCGTCGCGGAGCGGGCGGCGGCTGCGCAGGCGGAAAAATGGTCGCTTGGACGCTGGGTTGATCTCACGCATCCGTTCGATGAGAAGACGATCTACTGGCCCACTGAGAAGGGATTTCGGTTCGAGCAGGGTATGAATGGCCCGAACCCAAAGGGCTATTACTACGCCGCCAACCGGTTTGCCTCGGCCGAGCACGGCGGCACCCACCTCGATGCCCCGCGACATTTTTCCGCTGCCGGACAGACCGCTGATGCGATTCCCATCGAGCACCTGGTCGGCGAGGCGGTCGTCGTCGATGTTACCAAGCAGTGTGCGGCTGATCCCGCCTACGAGGTCACGCCCGACGATCTCGTGGCCTGGGAGACGCGGCACGGAAGGCAACTGGTCGATGTGATCGTGCTCCTCCGCACCGGCTGGGCGACGCGGTGGGAGGACCGGGCCGCCTATCTCGGCACCGATCAGGTCGGCCCCGAGGCGGTGGCCAAGCTGCGGTTTCCGGGGCTCTCGCCGCTGGCGGCCCAGTGGCTGGTGGACCACCGCCGGATCCGCGCCATCGGCATCGACACGGCCAGCATCGACCACGGGCCCTCGACCTCCTTCGGCTCGCACGTCGTCCTCTGCACCGGCAACGTCCCGATTTTCGAGAACGTGGCGACGCTCGACGCCCTGCCCGACCAGGGGGCGTTTGTCATCGCCCTGCCGATGAAGATCGCCGGCGGCAGCGGCGGTCCGCTGCGGGTCGTGGCCCGGCTGCCCGATGCCGCCGATTGACGCGGCGGCCGCCGATGGTGAATAACGTGGCTGGAAGCATCCGGCAGCCCATCGTTTCCCTGGAGACATTTTTATGGCAGGCAAGAAGATCGTCATGCGGACCGGCGAGGCGCTCGTGGAGGCCGACGAGGCGTGGAGCGCGGCAGAGCCAGAGGTGGTGATCGGTGAACTGGACGGCCCGGTAGGCTACGCCATCGCCAACCTCATCGGTGATCAGGTGAAGGGGCATACCCGGGTCTGGGCGATCCTCAACAGCGACGTGCAGGTGCGGCCCGCCACGCTGATGGTGAGCAAATACACCGCCCCCAACGCCCGCTACACGAACATCCTCATGGGCACCGTGCAGGCGGCAATCGCGAATGCCGTGCTCGACAGTGTGCGCGAGGGATATATCCCGAAGTCCAAGGCGAACGACATCGGCATCATCGTGGCGGTCTGGCTTGATCCGTCAGT
>JBBAVO010000072.1:0-3135 GCA_040397635.1 Pirellulales bacterium | reverse complement strand
TGCGTGCCGAGATTGTCGGCAAACCATTGCTCGTCACAGAGGTCAGGGTCGTCGGGCGAAGCATCCTGTGAATAGGATTCGACAGCCTGCTGGATGAGCCGGCCGACCATGTCCATCGAGAGCGGTTCGGGGTGCGTGAGATGGTAGGTCGTGCCCCGGGCAGAGGGCGTCTGGACCGCGTGGGCGATCATGGCCGACACCCAGTCCACCGGCACGAAGTTCTTGGTGTCGTGGAGGTTCACACCGATGAGGCCGAGCAATGCCGGGCCGCTCGTCGTGCCCTTCGTGACCCGGGTCAAGAGCGTGTGGCCGAGCCGGAGGGCTGCGAACAGGCCGTGGTAGGTGGATGTCCAGCCGGTGCTCGTGTCGCCCACGATGATCGATGGACGGTAGACGGTGGCGGTGTCGTGAAAGCCGCCAGCGGAGGCTGCGGCGGCGCGGACGAGTTTCTCCGCTTCCACCTTCGATCGCTCGTAGTCGTTGCCGAATTGCTGGCCGACGTCGAGGTCGTCCTCCATGACCCGTCCTGAGCGGAGGCCGCAGACGTAGGCGGTAGAAACATGATGGACATGCCTGAGGCCGGTTTCGCGGGCCAACGCCAGCACCTGACTGGTGCCGGTCACGTTCGTCCGCCAGGGCTCCTCTGCGCGGTCGGAGCCTCGGAAGGTGAGGCTGGCCGCGTTGTTGAGCAGTTCATCGCAGTGTTCTGCCACCCAGCGGCGGGCATCGGCATCCAGGCCGCAGAGCGGCTGCGTCAGGTCGCCTTCGAGAACGATCGGCCTCGGCAGCCGTTTCCCGAGCAGCTCTTCCCAGTGGGTAAGAATGGATTCCACGCGGGCAGCGGCAGACTGCTTCCGGCTGCGGCGGACGACGACGGCGAGACTCCGGCCGTCGAGCAGCAGATCGCGAATCAGGTAGGAGCCCAGCAGCCCGGTGATGCCGGTGATGAGCAGTGACTTCGGGGCGTCGGCTATCAGAGGAACACGTGGCGGGCTAGAGGACAGAATGGGTAAGCCGGGAGCATAGGGCATCCAGCCCGGGTTGCTCAAGTTGCCAGCGGTGAGATCGCAACGCCGGGACGGCAGAAGTCTCGTCGCGGAGGCTTTTTCTCCGCCCACGACCTACGGTCGTTCATTCCTCAGAAGGTCGAAAAATCCTAACGCTCCTCGAGCTTCAGCCGATCCCGGCTTCGTCTCTCGAGGAGTGATGCGTCTGCGTCCTTCGTTGAACGTGTGCCCTACGTTCGCACACCCAGGCCGAGGACGTCGCGGCAGTGGCGGATGCTCCGCTCGAGTTCGCCGAGCTGATACTGCTGCTCGGCATGCTGCCGGCCGTCGCCCGCCGGCGGCGTGAACGGTGCGATGCGACGGCCTTTTTTCGCCAGGGCGAGCAGCCCGGCCAGGTCTGCCGCACGGGCGTCGGGATAGGCTTGCCAGAAGTCCCGCTCGTAGATCGGGAAGGCACGCGGAAATCCTGAGATCGTCTCGATGTGCACCGTCACCCCCGGGCAGGCCTTCTCGAAGAGATCGAAGAATGCGGGAAGGTCGGTGCAGCCCTCGCCCATCGCCGTCCACTGCGCCGTCACCCCATCGGCCGATTCCCAGAGCATCGTGTCGCGGAGGCTCGTCGTGAGCACGTGGGGCGCCACCGTGGCGAGCGCGGAGAGAGGATCCTCGAGTGCCCAGCAGGCGTTGCCAGAGTCGAAGTTGACGCCCACGTAATCCGGCCCGGCCGCATCGACGAGCGCCTTCAGTTCCCGCGCCTGCATGTCGCCGGCATGGTTCTCCACGGCAATCTTCACGCCGCTGTCGATCGCCCTCGTGCGTTGCGACTTCAGCACCTCGACCGTGTCGGTGATTCGAGCCTCGATGCCGCCGTCGGAGAGCCTGTCGTCACGATTGCCGAGAATCACACGAAACGCCGGAGAACCGAGGGCCTTCGCCATCCGGATGCCGACCGCCAGGTGCGCCTCGGCGCAGCCCCAGTCGTGCTTGAATGTCTTGGACGACGGGCAGATGCTCCACGAGCCCAATGCGATGGCGATGCCGCGATCCGCGCCGTAGCGACGGATGTCCCCGAGCGAGGCGTCGTCGAGACGGCCCTCGAAGGGGCCGAAGTCGGTGATGAAGAGTGAGTCGCATCGCAGCTTTTCTGCGTGGTCGATGAGTTGCCGCGCGTTCCACTTCATGGCCCGCACGGCGAAGTTGTCGAAGCCGAGCGGAATGCCGCGTCGGCGGACGTCGGCTGCGACGAGCGGTGCGGCCGCGAGAGACGCGACGGCGGTGAGGAACCCGCGGCGGGAGGTTTGCGATGGTGGCATGATGCGACTCATGGTCAGAGTCTCGGCTTGGCTGGCGTGGACGGCGGGAGGAAGTTCGGTGCACCCGTCGGCTTCACCTTCCGCACGTAGACCTTGTCGCCGCAGGTGGCCAGCAGCGTGGTGAAGTCGGGCCCGCCGAAGCAGAGGTTCGAGATCTTGCCGTTGGGCGTGGGGATGATGCAGTTGACTCTTCCCGCCTGATCGCAGACCTGAATGCCCATCTTCGTTGCCACCCAGAGCCGGCCGTCGCGATCGACCCGCATCCCATCGGCGCCGCTCTCGTCGGCCGTGTCGGGCACATGGAGATGATAGAACCGCTGCTTGTTGGCGAGGGTGCCGTCGGCGTTCACCTGGTAGCTGTAGACCCAGTGGGTGCGGCTGTCAGCGACGTAGAGCAGGCTCTGGTCGGGCGATAGGCAGAGCCCGTTGGAAAACTTCAGGCCGGTATCAACGACGGTGTCGGCGAACGTGCCGCCGTCGGCGGGCTTGAGACAGTGGATCTTGCTGGGCGACTTTCCATCCCAGCCGGGCTCCGTGACGTAGACCACGCCGGCCGAGTTGACGACGACATCGTTGCCCCGCCAGCCCTGCACGAGCGTCGTCGGCTGCTTTGCCGCGTCCCAGGCGAGGATCGCGGTGTCGCCGCCACTGGCCGCCACGAGCCGGCCGTCCGGCGCGAAATTCTGGCCGTCACCCTTGTGCGAATCGGCGAGCCAGACCTCGGCCTTCCAGTCGGACGTGACGCGGTAGGTCTTGCCGGCGCCCACGTCGTTGAAGAAGAGTTCGCCCTTGGCGTTGGCCGCGGGGCCCTCGGT
>JBBAVO010000071.1:0-12717 GCA_040397635.1 Pirellulales bacterium | reverse complement strand
AGGCTCCCTTCATCCAGCAGACCTCGTCGATGTGGTGCACGCAGTAGTCGCTGAAAATACCGCCAGACGCCCAGAGGAAGTTGTGGAACCGCTTGATCTGCCAGAGCAGTTCGCTCATCCCCTGTGGACCGGGCGAGAGATCGAGATTGTGGGGCGGATTGTGCTCGCGGTAGCCGTGGAAGGCAATCAGTTCACCTGCCTCGCCGTTTCTCAGCCGCTCCAGGAGTTCGGCGCGGCGGTCACAGTGGCGGCACATAAGCCCCACGCCCACCTTGAGATTCTTTTCGGTGGCCTTGGCCGCCAGCTCGATGATCCGCTTCGTGGTTGGTCCGTCGATCGAAACCGGCTTCTCCATGAACGTGTGCACGCCCTTCTCGATGGCGTAGGCAAAATGTGGAGCGCGGAAGGCTGGCGGGGTGGCAAACAGGGCGATGTCACCCGGCCGGAGGCAGTCGATCGCCTGTTTGTAGCCGTCAAACCCGATGAAGGTTCGCTCCTCAGGCACGTCGATGCGTTCCTTGAACTGCTCCCCGAGCGACCGCTTCACGATGTCGATCCGATCGCTGAACACGTCGGCCATCGATACGATCTTGATCGGCGCGCCCGGCACGGAGAGGGCGTCGACCGCCGCACCACCGCCGCGGCCGCCGCAGCCGATCAAGGCCACGCGGATTTCATCCGTGCCCGCGGCATGCACGTGAGGGATCGTCCGCCCTGAGAAAAGCGTGCCCGACAGCGTGGCCGCTCCTGCCACCGCCACCGCGGACCGCGTCGTGGTCCCCAGGAACACCCGACGGCTGGAGGTGGGATCGAGGGCGAACGGCCTCTGACTTACGATGGGTTGCACGACGCTTTTCTCCTGCTGATGGGGTGCCGCTGACCGCCGCCCCAGATGGACACGGGACCACAAACTCCAGGACGATTCTGACCACTTCCTCGTCACCTGTCAAAAAAAGACGCTGATCGCCGAACCCCGTGATGCTGTCAGCCGATCGACGGATGCTGGCCGCACATGATCCGCGCGTGCAGTGGGCTTCGTCGCTGGACTGCCTGCTACGGACGTCCCTCCAAAACCTTCTGCAGCGGCGCCCGCGTTGGATCGGCTTCGATCTTTTTGATGAGTGCCAGACCAGTCAGCAGGATCTCGCGCTGGCTCTGCTGCAGCGGCGTCAGTTGCTTGTCGGCCCCGGCCACGGCGATCTGTTCGATGTAGCTGCCCAGGCTGTCGGCCCCGGCGGTGTACTCGACGTAGAGATCATCGACGGCCTTCTTCAGTGCATCACGCATGGTCGGCGCGGCCGAGTCAACGAGGGCGTCGAGTTGCTTCTCGTCCGACAGATCGATGCCGTCCTCACGGGCCTTGGCAATCGCACCCTCGAGCGTCTTGCTGACGACGTCATAGGCCTGCGACTCGAGCGACAACAACTGCTTGTCCACGAACGTCGAGGCGTAGTTGTGCATCTCGCGGGCGATCTGCGGGGGCGCTGCAAGCACCGCCTTCTCGGCCTGATCGAGAACGACCGGTGCCTGCGCCTCGAGCGTGTCGTCGAACCGCGACGCCTCGGCATTGAGCTGCGGTTCGATCTGGGCCGCGGCCAGTTCGACAACGGTCCTGGCGTCGGCGAACTCGGCGATCTTCGAATAGAGATACCAGAGGTAGCCGGACGCTCCGAGCAACAGGCCGCCCATGACCAAGGCGGTCGTGAGCAGACGGCGGCGGCCCTGCACCACCGTCTCCTCCATGCGGCTGTGCAGCTTCATGATCTTCGACTCGAGCGCGGGCGAGACATTCACGGAATCGGACATGGGGATGCTCCTGATGAGGCGGATGGCCTCGGATATGAATGGGTTGGGAAGGTGATGAAAGTCGTTGTTGAAGGTGTTATTTCGAGGAAACGTCATCCGACGCGACGGACTGATCGATCATCATCAGAACGTGGTGGATGAACTGCCGCTGCAGCTTCTCTTCGGACTGCTTGGCGACCTCGTCAACCGGAAGCTTTGCCAGCAGCTTCTCAACGCGAACCCTCTCCTTGGCGACCTTCGCCTCGAGTTCATCGGCAATGCCACCCCCCTCGATGAGCAGGGAGCTGCGGAGCTTTTCCTCGATCGAGTCGAGCTTCGTCTCGGTCAGCTTTGGTAACTGACGCTTCAGGTCCTGCGTTACCTTCTCGGTGACCCGCTGCATGCCCGCCTCGGATTTCTTGAGCAGGCTGGCCTGGAGTTGCGCGGAAAACTGCTCCGTCTCATTCAGGAGCATGCCTTCCAACTGCGGACGCACCTTTTCAAATCGCTGCAGGGCCTGTTGGCCATAGGCCGGCGCTGCCTTCATGGCGGAATCCATGAACTTCTGGCTCAGTGGCGGCCAGATATCGTCAACTTTCGCCATCAATGCATTCTGCAACTGCGTCGCGTTGAGCTGCCGCTGAAGCGTGCTATAGAGCCGGAGGCCGAAGAGGCTCATCAGCCCCATCAGCAGAAGCGAACCTCCGAGCACGAGCAGCCTGGTCTGCCGCTGCGCCGTCGCCAGTTCGTCGAGCCGCTGCTCAAGTCCGTCGATGACCTGTTCCAGATTGTTGCGGCCGCCGCGCGGGGCCGATTCGTAGCCTGTTGACATAGCGAAGGTTCCTAAAGGGGCCGGCCCACCGAGGGGAGGCATGCAGCCGGTACGGACGGAAAAGTGTGAAACGAGCGTGAGTGGATGATGTGGAGGAACGTCCGCATGTGGTGCGCGTCGAGGTCCGCACGCGTGCGGACCTCAAGGGCCTCCGATCGCCCCCCTATAGCATTCACGCCCAAGATGGTGCCGCGTTTCACCAAACCCGTCAATCGCCCCCACGAAAAAGGGGACGCAACTCATTTCGAAAAAAGAGCTGCGTCCCCTTTGCGGGGCCTAACGCAGCCCCAACGCGTCGAGCTGCTTGCGGACCCGCTCGGCCAGTTTCCGACGGTCGGCGGACTGCGCGTCGGTGGCAGGCTGCCGCGATCCGCCCATTGCGAAACCGCGGACTTCGGCGCCGACCCGAAAGCCCTCGGGGAAATCGGGGGCCTGGATCAGCGGATCGAAAAGCTCCGTGAGCTGACGCTGCAGCGCCATCGCGGCGTCGAGGTCGCCCGCACGTACCGTGTCGTAGATTCGTCGCGTCAGTTCGGGGGCCACGCCGCTCGTGGCATGGGTGCCACCGTCGCAGCCAACCGCCAGCATCGGCACGAGCGCCGGATCCCATCCCGTGAGAAACGCAAAATCGGGACGGATGGGCCGCACCGCGGCGATCAGCCGGATCATGTGGGAAATGTCGCCACTGGAATCCTTGATGCCGATGATCCGTGGAAACTCCTCGGCGAGCCGCCGCACAGTGGGCACATCGATCGGCGACGCAAGCATCGGGATGTTGTAGAGCGTGACGTCGATCGGGCTGTGGCGTCCGATCTCGCGAAAATAGGCATACACGCTCTCCGGTGAGAGCCGGTAGTAGAACGGCGACACGACCGCCACTGCGCGGGCCCCCGCCTCCAGGCAGTGCTCACAGGCTCGGATCGTCTCGGAAACGTTCGCCTCGGCCGCCCCTGCCACCACCGGCACCCGCCCTCCCGCGGCCTTGCAGACGACCTGCACGATCCGCTTCCGCTCCTCCACCGTGAACCGCAGGAATTCGCCCGTCGATCCATTCGGATAGAGGCCGTGCACGCCTTGGTCGATGAGCCAGGAGACGTAGCGGGCGAGTTCGTCCTCGTTGATGCGGCCACGGTCATCAAGCGGCACCATGTGGGGAACGAGGATGCCGGTGATCCTCGCGGAAGATGTCGTCATGGAATCGTTACTCCGTTGGTGTGGACGTTGTTCACTCAGACGCTGGCATCATCGCACGACACGGGCGCCGCCGCCGTCGATCTGCTTCTCGACTTCTTTCCGCGTGGCCATGGACGTGTCACCCGGCGTGGTCGAGGCGAGCGCCCCGTGGGCCGCACCATACTCCACCGCCTTCTGCGGGTCGTTGAACTCGAGAAACCCGAAGGCGAGGCCGCTGGCAAAACTGTCGCCGCCCCCCACCCGGTCGAGGATTTCCAGTTCCGGGTACTGGCGGCTGTCGTAGAACTTCCCGTCGTGCCAGCAGATCGCGCTCCAGTCGTTCTTCGTGGCCGTGATCACGCGGCGGAGCGTCGTGGCCGCCACCTTGAAGTTGGGAAACGTCTTGACGGCCGTCTCGATCATCTTCCGGAAGGCGTCTGTCTCGATCGTGCTGATGGCATGATCGACACCCTGCACCTCGAAGCCGAGCGATGCCGTGAAATCCTCCTCGTTGCCGATCATCACATCGACATGCTTCGCGATCTCGCGGTTCACCTCCTGGGCCTTCGCGAGCCCACCGATGCTCTTCCAGAGGCTGGGGCGGTAGTTGAGGTCGTAGGAAACGACCGTGCCGTGCTTCTTGGCCGCCTTCACCGCCTCGATCGTCAGGGCGGCGGTGGTCGCCGACAACGCTGCGAAGATGCCGCCCGTGTGAAACCACCGCACCCCGAGCGTGCCGAAGAGATGCTCCCAGTCAACATCGCCAGGTTTCATCTGGCTGGCCGCCGAGTTGCCCCGGTCAGGCACGCCCACCGCGCCACGGACGCCGAAGCCGCGTTCGGTGAAATTGAGGCCGTTGCGGACCGAGCGGCCTATGCCGTCATCCGGCTTCCACTGGATAAAGTCGGTGCAGACGCCTCCCTGCATGATGAAGTCTTCTATGAGATGCCCCACCTCGTTGTCGACGAAGGCGGTCACCACGGCGGTCTTCAGCCCGAAGCACTTCCTGAGGCCACGGGCCACGTTGTATTCGCCGCCCCCCTCCCAGACCTGAAAGTGCCGCGCCGTGCGGACGCGGCCCTCGCCCGGGTCAAGCCGGAGCATGATCTCGCCGAGCGAGACCTCGTCGAACGCGCATGAATCCTTGGGCTTGATCGGCAGTGCCATGAACGGCTCCTTGGGGCGGTGCTTCCTGGGTGGGATGGAATCAAGTTAGGTTTGGGCTGTTTTCAGCGCATCGATATCAATGGGCGCGACCCCCGCCTCGGCGGCGATCTCGTTGAGGGCCTCCACCTCGGCCCGCGAGAAGAGCAGACCACCGGCGGCGTCGCTGCGGGCCGCCGCCTGAGCCTCAATCTGCCCGGGCAGCATGCACTGCTCGTTGCCGTGGCCAAGAATGTCGGCCAGCACGGCCTTCACGTTGGCCTGCTGGCTGCGGCCGCCGACGAACGCCCCGCCCGAGATCGCGTCGGGATGGATCACCTGGAAGAAGAAGGCGCAGCCCTGCTTCTCGCCCGCCACCGGCGTCCGGCTGCGGATCGTCGGGATCGAGCCACCGATGAAGCCCGCCACGATCTCGTTGATCAGCGACAGGCCGTAGCCCTTGTGGTCACCGAACGGAATCAGCGACACCGCCTTGTCTGGATCGGTCGTGGGCTTGCCGTCCTTGTCCACAGCGGCATTCGGGGGCAGGGGCTTCCCCTCTCGCTTCAACTGCTGCACGCGTCCCATCGCGATCACGCTCGTCGCCCAGTCGATCACGATCGGAAAGCCGACCGCGTCGCTCGTCGGAAAGCCCCAGGAGTGCGGATTGGTGCCGAGCGTGGGGCACACGCCGCGAAACGGCACCACCTCGGCCAGCGATGCGGTGCAGTTGGTGTAGGCGATGTAGCCCTTCTTGGCCGCCTCCATCACGTAGCCGCCGCCCCACAGATAATGAAACGCGTTGTCCACCGACACCGTGCCGGTGCCGTGCTTGTCCGCCAGCCGCAT
The DNA here is from genome assembly GCA_040397635.1 of Pirellulales bacterium. GTDB lineage: Bacteria > Planctomycetota > Planctomycetia > Pirellulales > UBA1268 > CAMCQY01. The sequence continues at coordinate 6,935 of JBBAVO010000071.1, read as the reverse complement.
GCAGGTGTCGATCGCCTCCCAGGCCACGGCCTGGCCGAGCTTCTTCTGGGCGTCCCAGATCTCGGCCGCGTCGAACCGGCTGGGAAGCTTCTTGATAGTCGCCTTGGGCACGCATCCGCCCGCCTTCGACCCGAAGAGTTCGTCGAGGTGCACCGCCTTGATGGCATTGTGCGTGCGGATGCCGTGCCGGGTGGCTGCCGACGCCAGCCGGGCGGCGTGATCCGCCTCGGCGGCATCAAACCCTCGGTGCTTGTAGGCCGTACTCACAAGCGACTCGTGCACGGCGACGGGGACGACGAAGAACGTTTCGGACATGGGCTATCAGTGATCCTTTTCTGGGGGGGCAGTGGGTGTTCAGACCACCTTCTTCACCGGAACGGTGGGATTGACTTGGGCGAGCGGCGGCTCGCCGTGCATTGCCCGGATGAGGTTCGTGACAGCGGCCATCGCCTGCCGCTGCACGCTCTCATGGGTCCGCGAGCCGACGTGCGGCGTGACGATGCAGTTGGGCAGCTTCGTGAGCGGGTGGTCGGCCCGCGGCGGCTCCTCGTCGAGCACGTCGGTGCCGTAGCCGCCGACGCGGCCGGCCTTGAGCGCGGCCGCGATATCGGCGGTGTTGACGATCTCGCCGCGGGCGCAGTTCAAGATGATCACGCCCGGCTTCATCTTCGCAATCGTCTCGGCCCGAACGAGGTCGCGGGTCTCGGGGGTGAGGTTCGTATGCAACGAGATGTAGTCCGACCTGGCGAACAGGTCGTCGAGTGATGCAATCCGCTCGACGCCATGCTCGGCGGCGAACTTCTCGTCCCAGTAGATGTCGTAGCCGATCGGCCGCATGCCAAACGCTTTCGCGCGGACGGCCACCTCTTTGCCGATCCGCCCCATGCCCACGATGCCGATCGTCTTCTCGAGCAGTTCGTGGCCGGTCTGCCGCTTCCAGCCGCCGGACCGCGTGGAGTCGGTGTGGAACAGCAGGTTCTTCTCGAGGGCGAGGAGCAGCAGGAATGCGTGTTCCGCCACGGTGGTGTGGTTGACGCCGGGCGTGAAGAGCAGCGGGATGCCAAGCTCAGTGCAGGCCGGCACGTCGATCTTATCGACGCCGATCCCATACTTGCTGAGTACCTTCAGCCGCGGCGCTGCCTTCGCGAGCACGGCGCGGGTGATCGCGTCGTCGCCGCAGATGTAGCCGTCGATATCGCCCACGGCGGAGAGCGTGTCGGCCTCGGAGAGCGGCCCGCGGGCGTTGATGATCTCCCACCCTGTCGCGGCGAGCGCGGCATGGTGCTCGCCCGGCGTGTCCTGAAACGAGGTGGTCGTGAGAAGGATGCGCGGTTTCATGAGAATCCCGAAGTGCCGTCGTTGGTGGTGGCGTACAAGCAGCACGAGAAAGTACCGCCCACGTCCAGAAATCGCAATCAACGCGAGCGACACTGGCCGTTGGCATCGCCCCAGGGAAAAGCGATACTCGTCGGCTCGGAGTCTGCACCCTCCCCGTGCCACACACTCCCGAGACACACTCGAGAAAGTTTCTCTGCCATGCCCAAGCCCATCCGGATCCTCGTCGTCGGCTGCGGTCACATGGGCACCTCGCACGCCAAGGCCTACCACGCGCTGCCGGAATTCGAGATCGTCGGCGTCGTCGCCCGCGGCGAGGCCTCGCGGCGGCAGCTGCTCGAGGCCGTCGGCGCCGACTATCCCCAGTTTGCGGATTACGAGGAGGCCCTCGCCGCCACGAAGCCCGACGCCGTCTCGATCAACACCTACCCCGACACCCACGCAGCCTACGCGAAGCGGGCTTTCGCCGCCGGCTGCCACGTGTTTCTCGAAAAGCCGGTGGCCGTGACGGTGGCCGAGGCCGAGGAGGTGATCGCCGCGGCGAAGGCGGCCGGCAAGAAGCTGGTCGTCGGCTACATCCTGCGGGTGCATCCCACCTGGGCCAAGTTCGTGGAGACGGCCCGCACGCTCGGCAAGCCGCTCGTGATGCGGATGAACCTCAACCAGCAGTCGTCGGGCGACATGTGGAAGACGCATAAATCGCTGATGGACTCGATGTCACCGATCGTTGACTGCGGCGTGCACTACGTCGACGTCATGTGCCTGATGACGCAGTCCCGTCCCGTTCGCGTGTCTGCCATCGGCGCACGGCTCTCGGAGGAACTCAAGCCCGGCATGTACAACTACGGTCAGCTGCAGGTGACCTTCGCCGACGGCTCCGTCGGCTGGTACGAGGCCGGCTGGGGGCCGATGATGAGCGACGTCGCCTACTTCGTGAAGGACGTGGTGGGACCGAAGGGCTGCGTGAGCATCGCCGGCGTGAAGGACGGCGAAACCGCAAGCGACGACGTCGAGGGCCACACGAAGGCCTCGCTGCTGCGGCTCCATCACGGTGGCCTCAAGCCCGACGGTTCATTTGCGCAGGCCGACGAACATATCGACTGCGCGGGCGAACCCGACCACGACGGCCTCTGCCTGCTCGAACAGAAGCTGTTTCTCGACGCGATTCAGAACGACCGCGACCTCTCCGACCACATGAGTGACGCGGTCAACAGCCTGCGGATCGTGCTCGCTGCCGACGAGGCCTTCCGCACCGGCCGCACGATCGACCTGTAAACAAAGGTGCCGGCCACCACCCCTGGGCCGTCACCTTTTTTCCGTCCGCTTCGGCGAGAGCAGGATCACGGCCCGTTTGCCGTCGGTGTAGTAGGGATCGCCGGTGAGGTTGCGATGGGGCGCGTCGCGGTGGCAGGCTGGCACGCCACTCACGTAGCCCGCCGCCTCCACCCGCCCAGCCAGCGTCAGGTCTTCGATCACGTAGTCCCGCGATTCGTCCACATTGGGGTCGATCCGGTGCGTGGTCAGGTTCCACGCCTTCGTGGTGAACCGCACGCCGATGTCGCGGCTCACCTGCCCCACCCACACCGGCTTCCCCTCGAAGGCGAGTGGTGTCAGCCAGAGCCGCAGATGCAGCCGCTCGTTGATCGAGTGCCGCGTCCGCTGCAGGGCGATGTCCTGATCACGGCCAAAGAGGTGCAGCGGACTCACGGGTGAATAGCGGTAGTTCGATCCCCACAGAAACGCCCGCACGGTCTTCCAGCAGGTGGCCAGCGTGATCGTCTCGCTCTCATCCCACCGGGCCGCGAATCCGCTCAGGAGCGTCTCGAACTCGCCGATGAGCACGAGGTTCACCGGATCGCCCCGCCGTGACTGCGCCGCATTCATCGTGGCCGGCGGCATCACCTCCAGCCGCGACACGAGCGTGTCGACCGTGCACGGTTCTACCGACGCGGCCGGTCGGATGCTGGCGAAATCCCGGTCCAGATAATCGGCGGCGATGCCCGGCACCGGCACGGTGAAGAAGAAGTCGGTGGCGGCTGGCTCGGCGGAGGCGGTAGCGGCGAGGGCGGGCCCGGTGGCAGCGGTCTCAGCCTTGGGGACGTCCACGGCCGCGGCTATCGTCTGACGGATGTTGCCCAGCGTGGTGAGCCGCACGTGCACCGCCTTCGTGCCCAGGTCGAGCGTAGTGAAGACGAAGCCCTCGGCCGTCTCGCCCGGCGCGATCGGCCCAAGCCGAAACCCATGGGCACGGAAGAAATCATCCATGCGGGCATTGTTGAGCCAGGCCGTGACCAGCTTGAGCGGCACGACCGCGAGCAGCGGCAGAAACACCCAACCCATCGCTCCGAAAGCCGACAGCCGGCGGACGATCGAAAAATGGTTGACCCCGGCCGCCTCGAGCGGCGTGAAGTAGTTGGGGTCGATGCTCACCATCTGCAGCCGCAGACTCTCGGCCGAGCGATTCACGATCCTGAGGAAGACCGGTTGGATGCCCCGCCGCGCGACATCCACGCCGAACAGCGTCTTGGCCTCGCGGCTGGTCAATACGGCGACTGTCACGGCCGCCCGCGGCTGCTCCTGCGTCTGCGCCCGCTGCATGAAGCTGTCGCAGGCCGGGGCCGGATGGTAGGGAGTCGTCACCAGCCGCCAGAGGCGGGCCGGCAGAGACCAGAGAAAGCCGGAGATGTTCGCCACAGCCAACTAACGCCTGCCGATGCTCTTCAGCACCCGCTTCGACATGCCGCCGATGTGCGACCGCATCAGCTTCCTCGCGGCCACCGGGTCATGCTTCTTGATCGCCTCGTAGATCGCCCGATGGTGCTTCGCCGTGGGCGCGACCCGCTTGGCCAGGATAGCGGTGTCGGCCTTGAGGTGGTTCCACGACACGACGAGCGAGATGACCTGGGCATTTTCGAAGAAGCGTCGGGCCACCCGGTTATTCGCTGCAGCCAGGATCGTCGAATGGAATTCGATGTCGAGCGTGGAGAGCCGGCGGCGGTTTTCGGCTGCCTCGAGCCAGCTGGCGAGGTTCGGCCGCTTGGCGATCTCCGCCACTTCGTCGCAGGCGGCGTGGAGACGTTCAATTTGTGCCGACGATGCCAGTAGGGCAGCCCGCTCCGCCGCATAGGGCTCGACGAGGAGCCGCATGTCGTAAAGCTCCTCGAGTTCCTGCGGGCTCACCTCGCGGAGATAGACACCCGACTGCGGCCGATGCTCGATAAGCCCCTCGGCCTCCAGCTGCAGGAGCGCCTCGCGAACCGGGCTGCGGGAGAGCCCCAGATCCTTGGCGAGCGACCGGTGCGAAAGCCGCTGGCCTGGACGTACCTCGCCCCCGAGCAGGAGCTTACGGACCTCGGTATACGCGTTGGATTTGGACGCGCTGGTGCGGGCTGGGACCAATGGAACTCTCCAAAATATCATCTGGGAACACATGTCGGACGACACGCTCTAGTCACACACTCTACCGCTGAGACGGGGCATCCGTCAGGGGGGGCCGGCCTGTGTCCCGCAGCCACGGGGCCGCACCCTCTCATCATCCGCTCATGGTCTCCTCATTGACGGCATGCAGACCGCGGCCGTAGCCTGCCAATTGGACGGACAGTTCGGCCACCCGGGGGTTCAGCATGATCGGACGCAGACGCTTTCTTTCGCATGCAGTCGCCGCCTCGACCGCAGCGAGCACCATCGGAGCGATTCCGCAGAGGCAGCTTCGTGCCGCACCGCCGACACTCCCACGAACGGTGATCGACACCCACACCCACTTCTACGACCCGACGCGACCGGAGGGTGTGCCGTGGCCGGGCAAAGGCGGCGAACTCTACCGTCCCGTTCTGCCGGCCGAGTGGCAGGCGCTCGCCCATCCGCTGGGCGTGACCGGCACGGTGGTCGTCGAGGCGAGTTCGTGGGTCGAAGACAACCAGTGGCTGCTCGATCTGGCGGCCCGTCATGACCGCGAGCGGCTGCCCGGCATGCTTGGCATCGTGGGCGTCGTGGGCAACCTGCCGCTGGGCGATCCGGCCTGCGCCGGGTCGATCGACCGGTTTGCGAAGAACCGGCTCTACAGAGGAGTCCGCGTCAATGGCGACAAACTGCTGGCAGGGCTCGCCGACAAAACCTACGCCGCCGACGTCGCCCGCCTCGCTGACCACGATCTTTCGATCGATATCAATGGCGGCAAGGTGTTCGAAGCCGCCGCCTCCGCCGCGGCGACCTTTCCGAACCTGCGGATCATCGTCAACCACATGGGCAACACCCCCGTCTCCGACAAAGGACCGCTACCCGAATGGCGCGACGCGCTTGCCCTGGCCGCCCGACACCCCACCATCTTCATGAAGGTGTCGGCCCTGGCCGAAAGCGCCGCCCACACGATGAAGCTCCAGAAGGCCCCGCTCGATCCGGCGTTTTACGTGCCGTGGCTCGACGCCGCCTGGGCTGCCTTCGGCGAGAAGCGGCTGATGTACGGCAGCAACTGGCCGGTGTCGAACAAGGCCTCGACCTACGCCGAAGTGCTCGACATCGTGAAGCCGTATGTCGCCCGCAAGGGGCCGGAGGCGGAGAAGTGGTTCTACGCCGACGCCTCACAGGCGGCCTATCGCTGGGTCGTGCCCAAGACCTGATGCAAGACCTGATGCAAGACCTGAGAACGCAAGCGCCGAATCACGCCACGCGGTGCTTCTCGAGCACTGCGTCGGTGAGCCTGCCGCCCACGCCCGGCACCTCGGGAAGCGTGTAGTGGCCGTCCACCACTCGGATCGGGTTTTCCCAGATGTCGAAGAGCGACTCGTAGCAGCATTCCACCATCGGCGTGTTTTCCGTCGCCGCGGCCAGCTGGGCGTGCACGTTGTGCTGCACGTTCGTGTGCGGAATAACGGAGAGGCCGTAGGCTCGCCCGAGCGCCGCCACGTCGAGCCACTCTTCGATGCCGGAGAGTTTCGTGACGTCGGCCTGCACAATGTCCACCGCCTTCTGGTCGATGTATTCGCGGAAGTCGTGGAGCGTGTAGATCGTCTCGCCGACGGCGATCGGCACGTCGAGCGCCTTCGCCAACTCGGCATGGGCCCGCACGTCGAAGGGGTGCATCGGCTCCTCGAGCCAGGCGATGTCGAACTGCTCGAGCCGGCGGCCCCACACGATCGCCGTCTTCAGATCCCAGACGGTGTTCACATCCACCATCAGCTTGATCGTGTCGCCGATCGCCTTCCGCACCGCCTTCACCCGCTCGAAATCCTCCCGCGGGTCGGGCCGGCCGAGCTTCATCTTCACCGCGTCGAAGCCGCGGTCGATGATCCGCTGCATGTCGGAGATGAGTTCCTCTGTGCTCCAGGTCAGCCAGCCGCCGTCGGTGTTGTAGGCCTTCACCTTCGTCTTGCAGGGGCCGAGATGCCGCCAGAGCGGCTGCTCCTCCAGCCTGAGTTGGATGTCCCAGAGCGCGAGGTTCATCGCCGCCAGGCCGACGCGGGCGACTCCCACCCTGCCGATGAAGTGGGTCGTCGAGTGCATCGCTTTCATGAGCGAGTGCCGCTCGAGCGCGGGCTTGCCGATGACCGCCGGTGCGTAGCACTCGTCGATCATCACCTTGGCGGCCTTCAGTCCCTTGGAGT
>JBBAVO010000070.1:0-12742 GCA_040397635.1 Pirellulales bacterium | reverse complement strand
CAATGCCCGCGGTCGCTATGTCTACGACCTCGTCGTCGTGGACGCGTCTCGCGACGGCGTGCGGGAGTCGTAGCCTCGGAATCGGCATCTTGCGCGTCGCGTTGCATTCGTTTGGGTTGAATGCTGAACCACTCGTTCCACCGGGCGCTCATTTGTTCGACGCGCTCCGGAAACGTTGTCGCGAGATCATTCGCTTCAGCCGGATCGGCACGAATCTGATACAGCTCCCAAGGACCGCCGCGGGGATACACCAGTTTCCAGTCGCCCTGACGCACCGCCCGCTTGGCGCCGTGCTCCCAGAACAGGGAGTCGTGCTTTGACAGAGCCTCACCTCTGAAAGCAGCGAGCAAGCTTTTGCCATCGGGTGGCAGCACCTCGCGGGTTTGGAAGGTTTTGGGATACTCAAGACCGGCGGCGTCGAGCACCGTCGGGAGCAGATCAATCACATGCGCCACATCATGCACGATGGACCCAGGCTTTGAAATCTTCCCTGGCCAATTGGCAATCAATGGCACGCGGATGCCGCCTTCGTATTCTTCACCTTTGTAGCTGCGCAGCGGGGTGTTGCTCAGCGAGGCCCACGCTCGTCCATAGCTCTGCCAGGTGTCTTCCGGCCCCGGCATGACGTCCGGAAGATTGCCCACCCGCAGCGGACGGCCGTCGCGAGTCTTCTCGTTGAGGTAATTGCCCGGTCTGTCCGGCGAGTATTCCTCCGCGCACGCACCGTTGTCGCTGGTGACGATGATAAGGGTATTGTCACGGCGCCCCGTTTTGTCCAGCGCCTGCAGGATGCGTCCGACTCCCCGGTCCATGCATTCGATCTGCGCGGCATAGACTTCCATGAGTCGCTGTTTCCATTCGGGATGCTTCTCATCCAACCATGCCGGCACGTTTTTCTCCCGGGGAGAGAGCTTGACGTCGCTGCCGACCAGTCCCATCGTTTTCATGCGAGCCAATCGTTCGTCACGAAGCTGGTCCCAGCCGGCCTTGAATCGCCCCTTGTATTTGGCGATGTCCTCCTCGCGCGCATGCAGCGGCCAATGCGGTGCGGTATAGGCCGCATACAAAAACAGCGGGTTATCTTGAGGAGCGGCGTTGATGGATTGCACCGCATTGTCGGTGATCGCATCCGTGTAGTAAAAGCCTGGAGCCATCGACTCCTGCTCTGCGGGTTTTCCATCGCGCGTCAGTTTGATCGGCGCACAATAACTGCCGCAGCCCATCGGCGTGCCAAAGAAATGCTCGAACCCGCGTGCCTGTGGTGTCTGCCGGGAATCCCCGCCCTTGTCCGCTACCATGTCCCATTTGCCGGCCATGGAGCGCGAGTATCCGCCCTGCGCAAGACACTCCGCGATCGTCGCATCGCGGCCGCTATAGGCCCGGATGGCATACTTTCCGGTCAACAGCGACTGACGGCTCGGATTGCATTTGGCCTCGCTGTAATAGCTTGCAAAACGCAGTCCGCTCTCCGCCAGCCGGTCGATGTTGGGCGTGTCGATTTCTCCCCCGTAACAGCCGAAGTCCGAATACCCTAAATCGTCGGCCAGGATGATGACAATATTGGGTTTCGATGGACCGTTCGCTTCCGGCCCATCGGCAGCGTGCAGGGCAGGCAGCGGCGCGAGCAACACGGCGGTGATGAGGGTGAGTGTGGATGCGTACGTCATGGTCGGCTCCTGCCACGCGCAATGTCGGACTTGAGCGCGGCGAAGAGCTCCTCCGCTTTGTCCGGCTCCTGCGCGAAGAGATTCGTGGCCTCACCGGGATCGGTGCGGAGGTTGTAGAGCTGGAACTGTGCATGGTGCCCCTTGCCTTTGGTCGCGACGATGTGGTCGGGCGTGAGGGTGCCGTCCTGCGCGGCGTAGACCCCTGATGGCAGGATGAGCTTCCAATCGCCCTCGCGGATGGCGAGCGTGTAGGAACTGTAGTTCACATGCACCATGCGGTTGCGGATAGGCTGTGCGGGTTTTCCACCCCGTAATAGAGGGGAGATGTCGCAACTGTCCTCGCCGGCATCATCCGGGAGCGGGGAGCCGATCAGGGAGGCGACGGTGGAGAGCATGTCGGCAAAACAAATCAGCTCACCGCACGAACTGCCCGCCTGGATCCTGCCCGGCCAACTCGCGATGAAGGGCATGTGGTGTCCGGCTTCGGTCAGCGCGCCTTTCATGCCATTCCACGGACCGGCGGCGCGGTGGCCGAACGTCTCGATGTCCTCTGGATACCAGACCGGGCCGTTGTCGCTGGAGAAAATCACGAGCGTGTTGTCCTGCAGCTTCAGCGTGTCCAACGTCTCCATCACCTGGCCGATCCTCGCGTCCACATCCATCACGAAGTCGCCGTATTGGCCCGCGCCGCTCTTGCCCTTGAACTCGCTCGCCGTGGCCCACGGCGCATGGGGTCCGGGGATGGCGTAGTAGAGGAAAAAGGGTTTGCCGCCGCCGGTCGCCGCGTGGTTCGCAAGCCATTCGTCCGCCTTGTCGGCGATTGGGCCCAGGTAGCCCGCAAACTTCCACTCTGGTGCCGCCAAACCTTTTCGCCAATGCGCTCCCTGCGTCTGCGGATTCGTCACGCCTTCGCCGGGATGATCCTCGATGGTCTCCGTTGGCGCGACGACGAAGCATTTGTTCTCGATCCACGCATAGGGTCCCTGCTCCGGCGCATCGAACCCAAAGTAGTAATCGAACCCAAAGTCCACCGGCGTCATCTTCAGCGTGCCATCCGCTTCGGCCTTGGACGACATCCCCTGATGCCACTTGCCCACGCATGCCGTCGCGTAACCCTGGCGTTTCATTAGCGTCGCGAGATTCAGTCGCCCAGGCTCGTGTTGAAGCTGCGGTTGAGGGAAGTGCTTCTTTTCAAGCGGGCTTAACTCACCCTTCCTGGTCTGCTTCACCGCCGTAGCATTCCAATTGCGATATGGCATCCGCCCGCTCAGCAAGCTATACCGGCTCGGTACACAGATGGACGCCCCCGCATGAGCGTCCGTGAAGCGCATCCCCTGCGCTGCGAGCCGGTCGATGTGCGGCGTCGCGATTCGTGATTCGGGGGTGAAGCAACGCGGATCGCCATATCCCAGATCATCGACGAGGATGATGAGGATATTTGGCTTTTCCGCTGGTTGCAGCGCATCGGCAGCATGCAGCGCGAATGGCGTGAGCAGCAGGGCGGCGAAGATGATGGGTCGTGTTCTCATGGTTCCTTTATTCCGCTGGCGTGCGGCGCAACGCCGTCGGTGTACAATTCAGGAATGGCATCCTCGACACAGCGTCGCTCCTCGAACCTTCAGCAGATCGCCCAGGAAGCGGGTGTGTCGATGATGACGGTGTCGCGGGCGCTCAACAACCGCGGCTACGTGGCCGATGACACGCGGCAGCGCGTGCTCAAAGCAGCCCAGCGGCTGAAGTACCGCCCGAACCGGCTTGTTCACGCGCTCAAAAGCGGCCGCAGCCGCATGATCGGCGTGATGATTTCTCCGTGGATGTCGTTTCGCGACCGAATCCTGCACGGCATCCACGACACGCTCGTCGCGCACAACTCCCTGCCCGTGCTGCACTTTCATGGCGAGGGGCCGAACGCCGATCGCGACGAGTCCGAGCGCGAATATCTCCACCGTCTGCTCGACCAGCGGGTCGACGGAATCATCTTCTGGCCGTCGGACGAAACGGTTCCACAGGTCTATTTGCAGGAGGTCTGGAAGCGTGGCGTGCCGCTCGTGGCCGTAGACCGACGGCTTCCCCTCACGAAGGCCGACTTCAGCGGCACCGACGACATGGCAGGCGGCCGGCTGGCGGCCGAGCATCTGCTCGCGCACGGCCATCGCCGCCTGGGACTGATCACCGGCGAATCGTGCGTCTCCACCTATACGGAACGCAGACAGGGTTTTGAGCGTGCGATCGCCGGCCTGCCTGGGGTCGAACTCGCTGTTGCAGAATGCGTAGGGTTTGAGGCGGGGGCTCCTGCCCGCGCGATGCTCTCGCGGCCCGACCGACCGACGGCGATCTTCGTCCCATCCGACAAGTTCGCCCCGTCGGTCTATGACGCGGTACAGGCGGTCGGCCTGACGATTGGGAGTGACGTCTCGATCATCGGTTTTGGCGGGCTCGAAGAGATGAAGTTGCTGCGGCCCAGGCTCACGACCGTCGACCAAAAGCCGTACGAGATCGGCCGAGCTGCCGCGAGCCTGTTGCTCGACCGGATTGAAGGCCGTGTGAAAACCGCCAAGCCGCGGGTGTCGCAGGTGGTTCCCGAAATCGTGAGCCGCGAGTCGGTGAGCGAACTCAGTGGCTAACGAGCGACTCGCCGAGCACGTCCGCGTCATGGTGCCGTCCACTCGATCTCACCCCTGCGACGCTCGAGGTCGAGCCGCACCCGTGCGTGGGCGAACTCTCGCGTATACACATCGCCCGAGCGCGTGGCTGGGCCGGTGGGAGCACCGAGTGGCCGCTCGAGTTCCGGCGGCCGTTTCATCCAGACGGTGCTCTTCCGCGCGTCGTAGCCGTCGTGTGCGAGGAAATAGCTGTGCTTCTCGGCACAGATCAGAAAGATCGCCAGCAGATATTCGAACCTCTCGGTGGCAGCCGCCGTACCTGCCAGCGGTTTTCGCATTTCGTCAGTGCCCGCCGGGTTTCTGGCGTCATCGTCCTCCTCCGCCCCGAGTCCCACAGTGAACGCGATCAGGCCGCCCTTCTGGGCCGCCTGTTGGAACGCGGCCATGCCCTTGGCGACGTAGTCTTTCTCGGAAACCTTCGCCACGGGCTTTTCGAAGCCCTCGATGTAGGAGCCATCAAACGGGCTGAGGTGGCCGATGCCGCCAGCGGGCAACGCGGCACGAAGAAGGTTCGCCACCATGAGCTTCTCGGGGCCAAGGGCTTGCCGCAGGTCTCGCACCATCGCGTCGTAGCCGTCCACCACGGCCGCTTTCTTTTCCCGGCCGATCTCGCGTTCAAGATATCCGGCCGTGAGCACCTTGACGTTGCCATCGAGGAACACGCCATCGATCGCCGGGTCTGCGCAGACCTGCCTCGCATTGGCCACCCACCAGTCGCGTACGGCAGGGTTGGTGAGGTCGTAGGCGGGCGTCTGCTTGCGGACCAGCTTGTCATTCCCGGCGGCGTCGACGAGAAACGCGCCCGGCATGCCGGTCAGCGCCTCGTTGGCGTCGTAGCTGCCGTAGTGCACGATCACGTTGCGGTAGTAGAGCACCTTGGTCGCCGGGTGGATCGCCTTGATGGCACGAGCGGCTGCGAGCGTGCCTTTCTCAGTGGAACCGTAGTCCTTCGCCCCAGTGGTCTTTTCGAGCGTCACGAGCGGGAACGAGGCGAGGTAGCGGATCTCGTCTTCGGTAAACGCCGTGTTTTTGCGGACGTGCATGTAGCACGGCACGTGATCCCATGAAAACGACGGGAGCGGATCCGCGGCGGCTGGCATGGCAGTCGCAGCCATCAACACCATCAACACAAGGAGCACATGACGAAGTCGCATCAGATTCCCCCTGGGCGAACCGCCCTTTTTCCGTTGTTGACACAAGCGACGGGTAAGTTAATAATAACAGACAGGTGTTGGGCGGGTCAATCGCGTTCTTGGAGGTCCGCGCTATGAAAAGCCGTCAGGGTTTTACGCTCGTCGAATTGTTGGCGGTCATCGCGATCATCGGCGTCCTCGTCGGGCTTCTCTTGCCGGCTGTTCAGGCCGCACGCGAAGCGTCGCGGCGAAATACGTGCCAAAACAACCTCAAGCAGATCGGCATCGGCCTGCACAACTATGCCGATCAGAACCGGAAGAGCGGCGACAGTGCGTTTCCCCTGATCAGCTCGACCAAGCCGGACGGGAGCAACTACGGCTCGGTTCGCATAGATTTCGGCTGGCTGGCCAAGATTTTGGCCGGGATGGAGGAGGCAGCCATTCTGAGCAAACTGGATTTCAGCAGGACGATCACAAACACGAGCGCCAGCGACAACGGCAACCTCGTCAAACGCCGGCTTCCGTTCGCGATGTGTCCCTCGAACACCGACACGCCCGCGCCCAACGCGTCTGCAGTGTCGCACTACCGTGCCAATGGCGGCGTTTCCGACAATGGCGGTGGGCGAAACGCCATCTGGTCAACGACCAACGACAACGGCGGCTTCTCGTTCCTGAAACAGCTCCGCTTTTCCGACTTCACCGACGGCTTGAGCAAAACCGTCATGGTGGCCGAGAGTCGCCAGGTGCCCGACGTGAGCAGTGACAACTTCCACTGTCGATGGGCCTGCGGGGAGTTGTGGCAAATGGCGTCGATCGGAGCCGGCACGTTGTCGAGCGGTGTGTGGACCGGCATTCGGAGCGACAACCCGCGAATCAAGATCACATCGCAGTTGAGCGGGTCGCACATGCATACGACGAACGCTGTGGCGACTGTGTCAACCCAGCCCACTCACCTGTTCTGGGGCCCTTCGAGTTTCCATGCCGGCGGGATCGTCGGCCATCTCTTCGGCGACGGTCACGTCGAGTTCATCGATCCTGCGGTCGATGGAAGCGCCTACCAATGCCTGAATACCCGCAACAACGGCGAGGTCGTGCCCGCCTACTGAGCGGTCGCGCGGTGACGGCGGTCTCAACTCCCGAGGAGGATCCGGAACGATGACAGTCCCGTCGCCGCCATGGCTGCTGCGCATCTTATGGCTTCCTCATGCCATGATTTTTTCCGCGATGGGGATGGCGACGGCTGGCGATCCCAGCTTTCCACCCTCCGCGCCGCTCCCTGGGTCACGGCCCAACATCATCCTCGTGATGCCTGATGACGCGGGCTACGGCGACTATGCCTGCCTTGGGAACCCGATCATGCGCACGCCTTCGGTGGATGCGTTCAAGAAGCAAAGCGTGCTGCTCACGCAGTTTCATGTGAGCCCGACGTGCTCGCCGACTCGCGCGGCCATGATGAGCGGACGGCATGAGTTCAAGAACGGCGTCACGCACACCATCCTGGAGCGTGAACGCATGAACCTGAAGACCTTCACCCTGCCGCAGATGCTCAAGACGGTCGGCTACACTTCGGGGATTTTCGGCAAGTGGCATCTCGGCGATGAGGCGGCGTATCGGCCGGAGAATCGCGGGTTTGATGAAGTGTATATCCACGGTGGCGGAGGCATCGGACAAACCTATCCCGGTTCCTGCGGCGACGCCCCGGGCAACACGAACATCGATCCCGCGCTGTGGCACAATGGGACATGGGAGAAGACCGAGGGCTATTGCACCGACCTCTTTTTCGCCCAAGCCATCAGGTGGATGGACGCGAAGCGGGCCGCGAAGCAGCCCTTCTTTGCCTATATCCCGCTGAATGCGGCACACGGGCCGTGGGTCTTGCCGAAGGAATACTATCAGCACTATCTCGACAAACCCGGCGTGTCAGAGAACGTGGCGAAGTTCTTCGGCATGATCGAAAACATCGACACGAACTTCGGCACACTGCTCGCACAACTCGATGCATGGGGCATCGCGGAGAACACGCTGGTCATCTACATCGGCACCGACAACGGTGGCTTCGCCGAGGCTTGCAAGATTTTCAATGCCGGCATGAGGGGCAACAAGGTCACACCGTACCAGGGCGGCACTCGCTCGCCATGTTTCGTCCGCTGGCCTGCCGGGGGCATCCCCGCCGGAACGGAGTGTGCTGCACTCAGCGCGCACCTCGACCTTTTCCCCACGCTCGTCGAGATCACCGGCGCGACGCTGACCGAAGACGTGAAGCAACAGGTCGAAGGCCGCAGTCTGCTTCCTGTTCTAAGGAACCCCAAGGCCGACTGGGCGGAACGCACGCTCGTGCATCACGTCGGCCGCTGGGCAAAGGGCAAGGCGGCGGAGTCCAAATACACTAAGTGCGCGATCCAAAACTCGCGATTTACGCTGGTCAACAACACGGAGCTTTACGACCTCAAGGCCGACCCAGGCGAAACCACGAATGTCATCGCCGAACATCCCGAGGTCGTAGCCGGTCTCCGCGCCGCCTATGACCAATGGTGGACCGACGTGGAGCCCATGCTGATCAATGAACACGTCGCCGCCCCGAAGATGAATCCCATGAAGGAGCTTTACTGGAAGCAATTCGGCGGCGGCCCGGACGAAGCCTTGCTCAAACGCATGGACCCAGACTCGTCGCCCGGCGGAGAGGAATCCGAGGCACCGAAGAAACGCAAAGCGGGAGCGGCCAAGTAAACCCATCTCTATCAAAGATCATGAAACACGCGATCACCCTCCTCGCCGCCCTGCTGCTCGCGCCGCTGGCCGCGCTGCAGGCTGCCGATCCCGCTGCCGCCTCGAAGCCCAACATTGTCTTCATCTTCGCCGACGACTGGGGGTGGGGGGATTTGTCGTGCCACGGGCATTCGTGGCTGAAGACGCCGAATCTTGACCGGCTCGCCAGCGAGGGCATCGACTTCCAACAATTCAACGTGCTCAATCCCGTGTGCTCGCCGAGCCGCACGGCGGTGATGACGGGGAGCTACCCAGCGCGGTTCTCCGTGCATCAGCACTTTGCAGCGCCAGCGCAGAATCACGAGCGAGGGATGCCCGACTGGCTGGACCCGCAGGCACCGACGCTGCCTCGTTTCTTAAAGCAGTCAGGGTATCGCACAGCGCACTTTGGCAAGTGGCATCTGACCAATCGAAACACCGCGGGTGCGCCGATGCCGGAGGCCTATGGCTATGACGAGGCGGCCGTGTTCAATGGTGGCGCGGAATGGCCGTCGGCAGATTTGCATGCCACCGCTGCGAACACAGTGGCATTCATCAAAGCGAACAAGGCCAAGCCGTTCTTTATCAACGTGTGGATACACGAGAGCCATACGCCGCACATCCCAACTCCAGAATCAATGGAGCGATGGAAGCTGCTCGACGAGCAAAAGCAGGTTTATTCTGCCGTCATCACCGATGGCGACAATGCTGTGGGACTCATCCTTGACACGCTCAAAAACGAAGGTGTGGCCGACAACACCATCGTCATGTTCTCCAGCGACAATGGTCCGGAACGGACGGCGGCCAAGGCGGGAGAAAGGAAGCTGGATCCCGACGCTCACGTCACCGGCCACGACACCTCTTTCAGCATTGGCGAAACCGGCGGGCTGCGCGGCCGCAAACGCAGTCTGTTCGAAGGGGGCGTGCGTGTGCCCTTCATCGTGCGCTGGCCCGGTCATACCCCGGCGGGAGCGAAGAACACTACGACAGTTTTCACCGCGGTGGACCTGCTGCCCACGCTCTGCGCTGCTGCGGGAGTGACACTGCCCGCCGACTACAAGGGCGACGGTGAAAATCTGCTTGCAGCCTTTGACGGCAAAGGTATCACCCGCACACGGCCCATCTTCTGGGAATGGCGCGGCAACAAAACCGAGCCCGACTGGTGGCCGGGTCTCGCCGTGCGCGAGGGTGATTGGAAACTCGCCTTGACGGAGGATGCGAAGCGTGTCGAGTTGCATCAGGTCCTTGCTGACCGCGCAGAGGCGCAGGACGTCGCGAAGGAGCACCCGGACATTGTCGCCCGCCTGACCAAGCTCGCGCTCGACTGGAAAGCCACGCTACCCGAGAAACCAGATCCCGCGTGCCGGACCACGGTGCCGGGCGCCGAGAAAACCAGTCCACCGAAATCCCGTGTCAAAGGCGTGACTCCTGAAGTCCGCGTCAATGCCTTTGACCGCCGGGACACGAATCACGACGGGTTGCTCACACTCGACGAATACCAATCCGGACTGAAAGGACAGGATAACCCCGAGTCGCGTTTCAAACGCTTCGACAAAAACGGCGACGGCAATCTCAGCCGCCAGGAGTTCGTCGGGCCAGCTGGAAAGTAGCCACCAGGAGAACCGATTCACCATGAAACAGACCACCGCACTCATCGCCGCCCTTGTGTTCGCGCCGCTGGCCGTACTCCACGCCGCTGAGACGCCGCCAAAGGAGACGGCACGGGCTGTCGTTCGAATGCCGGCGTTCTCCTGGGACACCGTTTCCACGGCCATGCCTCCGCGGAAGGTTCCTCCCTACACGGACGAAGATTACTCCCGCATCGCGCGTCACAGCATCGTTGCGGGGGGCGAAGTCATGGAGATCGCGGGTGAATTAAAAAAGTTCAATCCATCCCTCACCGTGTTCGGCTACAAGAATCTGGTTCTGCACATTGAGACCACGACCGATGCTCTCTTCCGCGATCACCCGGACTGGTTCCTATCGAGCAGGGGGAAGCCCGAACTGAATGGCAAGGGCAAGAACAAACGCCCGCTCTATGATCTGCGCAAACCCGAGGTCAGGGAGTATTGGCTCCAGGATGTCGGGCGGATGCTGGGCGATCCGGCTCTGGACGGGGTGTTTCTGGATGCCTATGCGAAGGTGAGCTTCGGCCCGGTCAAGCGAGCCACCAAACAGGATCCGCCCGCGGATTTCATCAATGCATACTCCACGATGATGGATGATCTGTGCGAACGCCGGGCGAACACCGGCAAGCTCGTCATCGGAAATTACCTCCGGGCAACCAGCGTAGACTGCCAGATCCCCGAAGTGATGAAGTATCTCGACGGGTCGTATTTGGAAGCTTTTGAGAACGCGAAGCCCTCGCCGTCTGAACCCCAAGCCTATGAGAAGTATGTGGCCAAGGGCATCGCGGCGGTGCAGCAGGTCGCCCAGGCCGGCAAGATGATCATCTTGCGGCTCCACGCGGACGATGACTCCGGCGACGTGGACGAGTCCGGCGATGCAGTCGGTGGACAGAACCAGGGGAAAACGTCCCGAACGTACTACCAGAACCTGGAGTATAAACTGGCGCTCTTTCTGATCTGCGCCGAGCGGCACTCCTACCTCAGCTACTACACCCCGGCCCCGGCGAAAACGTCCGAGGAATTGGCTCCGGACCTGCCGGAGTTCAAGAAGCCGCTTGGCCCGCCCAAGGGACCGGCGGTCAAGGATGGCTTCACCTACACGCGGGACTTCCAATACGCCAGCGTGTGGCTCGACCTCACCAAGCGACAGGGCCGGATCACTTGGAAGGCGAGCTACCCCCAAGCGAAGACGCTAGTGCCAGGCCATGGCGATGATCACGTCAAAGCCGGTGCTGTTCCGTGCACGATCGTGTTCGATCGCCCGATCTCCAAGGGGGCTGGTGCAATCAGTCTTTATCGCATGAAGGATCGCCAGAAACTGGCCTCGGTCGCGGTAGATTCTGATGCCGTGTCTCATGGCGACGACACAACTGCGGTGATTCAATTCCCGACGGTCTTGGAAGCAAACACGTCATATTCCATCACCGTGGACAAAGGTGCTTTTCTCGACAACGACAAGATGAACTTCCTCGGCACACCGGTGCTCGGCGAGTGGAGCTTTACGACCGGCCCTCAACGATAAGTCCCCATGAAACAGTCCGTCGTCCTCCTTACCGCCCTGCTACTCGCGCCACTGCCCGCGCTGCACGCCGCTGAGAAAACCAAACCCAATATCGTCATCATCCTCGCCGACGATCTCGGCTACGGCGACCTCTCCTGCCAGGGGCAGCAATTTTTCAAAACGCCGAATATCGACCGCATGGCGACCGAGGGCGTGCGGTTTACCCAACACTACAGTGGTTCTGCCGTGTGTGCCCCCTCGCGCTGCAGTCTGATGACAGGCCGTGATACCGGGCACTCGTCCATTCGCGGAAACGGCCCGAATGATCTCAAGCCAGACCCCGAAGACATCACGATCGCCACCTTGCTGCGGAACGCGGGATATACCACAGCGATGATCGGCAAATCCTGCGTGAACGGCAACACACAGAATGCCGCCGTCCCAAATCAAAAGGGCTTCGATCATTTTTTTGGCACGACCGACCACAGGGACGCCCACAACCGCTTTCCCCCCTTCGTTTACAAAAACGGGAAGACCGTCCCGCTCCCCGAAAACCACGGGAAAACCGGCGACACGTACGACCTTGACCTCTACACTCGAGAGGCATTGGAGTTTCTGGATCGGCAATCGCCCGCGAGGCCGTTCTTTTTGCTGATGTCCTGCCCGGTTCCTCATACGCAGGTCCGCGCCCCGGCGGATTCCGTGGAACGCGCCCGGAAAGAAATCGGCGACGCCGTTCTGCCTTTCGTGAAAACTCCAGCCAACCGCGAGGCAGCCATCCAATACGCGGCGATGGTCATCCGCCTCGACGATGCCACCGGCTCAATCCTTGCCATGCTGAAGGAAAAAGACCTCGATCAAAACACGATGGTGATTCTCACGAGCGACAACGGCCCTCACTCCGAAGGTGGCTACGACCACCGGTTTCTCGCATCCAACGCCCCGCTTCGAGGCGGGAAGCGAGCCCTCTACGAAGGCGGCATCCGCATTCCCTTCATCGCCCGCTGGCCACTGCGCATTCCGCCAAACCAGCTATCACCACATGTTTCCGCATTCTGGGATTTCCTCCCCACTGCCTGCGACCTGGCTGGTATTGATGCCCCCAGCGGTCTGCAAGGCCTCTCCTACGCTCCCGTGCTCACAGGCACCGGAACCCAACCAACCCACGACTACCTGTACTGGGACTACCATGGCCGCGCACTGCTTCAGCATCCTTGGAAGCTCGTTAAGAACGACCTCGCGCAGGAGGACTCTCACGAACTCTACAACCTCACGGACGACCTGAGCGAAACCAAGGACATTGCCGCTGCGCATCCTGAGATCGTGGCCGAGATGTCTGCGAAGCTCGATGAAATCTGGAAGGGCGGAAAGAAGAAGGAAACTGCAGGAACCAAATGACACGCAG
>JBBAVO010000069.1:0-12957 GCA_040397635.1 Pirellulales bacterium | reverse complement strand
GCAACCGCAGCGACTCCCCAGGCAGCTAGCGTGATCCAGATCGTGCGGGCAAACGTCTTTGAGTGATACCGAAACTCGAGGACATGCCTACCTGCGGGCAGGCTGCAACCGCGGTGAATCCTGTTCACGCGTTGGATCGGCAGCGGCCGCGGATCGGCCCCGTCACTGGACACGGTCAGGGTCCAGTCAGGGTGAAACGCATCCGCCAGCACGACGAGTCCTGGCTCGGCGAGTTCGGCTGCCACGACCACCCGCTGCGACTCGTCGATCGTCATCTGGCAACGGTCCTCCATGGGGGGCGGAGTGCCAACCGGCGACTGCTGCGGGAAGACCGCCACCGTCTGGGCATCCGTCTCCACGAGCGCCCGCGTGAACAGGTCGGGAACGCCTGGGTTTGGGAATGCAATCCGCTTGAGTGTGTCGACCCAGCGGTCCCACGACTGCTTGGCAATCGGCGGTACCGTCCCGATCTGGCGGACGATCCGCACCCGCGGGAGCGCCGATGGATTGCGTGCCACGATCACAAGTGGACTGTTCTCATCACCGCCAGGCAACGGCAGTTCGACCACCGGCAGGTTGCCCCCCTGCGGCGCGGGCCCCTGATACTCGCCCCGTTTCTGCCCGTCGGACCAGTCCCGCAGAAAGGCCTCGGCGTTGGCGATGGCATCCTTCGCCATTGGCACCAGAAAAAATTCGACCGACGCCAGATCGAACGTCCGACGGGGCAGCACAGCCGCTGCAGCATCCGTAAGCGGTGAACAGAGGGCCTCGACATCGGCCGGCATCGCGGTGCTCACCTCGCCAAACTTCTCACAGTCGAAGAGCCATGGCACATGAGACCGCATCATGAGCCCTGTAAATGGAACAAACCTGCCGAGGTCTCGGGTGTCAATGAGATTGAGGTTTTCCGACTGCACTGCGATCCTCAGCCGGGGAGACACCGCAGCCAACTCAGGCCGTCGTGTCTGCTTCAGTTCCTCGAGAAACAGACCACCCCTGACGAGGTCGCTCAACCGGCCCACGAGCAGTTCACGGTGTCCGGCCGCGGCGATGTCGCATGCCGAGACGATGGCAAGCGCCGCGACACACGACCTCGGCGACAGACTCAAGGTCGCACGACAGAGCCACCAGAGCAGGGCCGAGACCACGGCCACATGCACGCCGCCGCCGACCACCACCCGCCAGACGACTGCGCCCGTCTCCGCCGGTCTCGCACAGGGCAGCACCGCATCGATGCCCCGGATGGCCGCGGCCACCACCAGCGCGGCCAGGCCGAATCCGGCCAGAACGGCTGCCGCACCGGTCAGTCTCGCCAGTCGCTGCCGCATGGCTGTCGTGGCTACCGCATCGATGGCAAAGCCCGCAATTTGTCCGAGGGCAAGCGCAACCACCGTCATCCATTTCACTGGATAGCGAAACCCTGAATAGCCCGGGGCTGCGATCGAGAGCAGCCAATAGAGCCCGCCCACCTCATCCCCATCGCGATAGCCGCAGGCGGCCCAATCGCCCTGAACGATGGCGACTGCATGCCGGAAGACGCCAACCAGGCCATAGGCGCCCATGCTCGCCAGCAGCGACAGTCCGATAAGCCAGAGCCAGACCCGAGGCACGAGCCGGCGCTGACCGGCAGGCCAGCAGACGGCCAGCGCCGCGACCGCTGGCAAGATGCCGGCATAGAGGCTGTTGACCCAGGTCACCGGCGTATCGAAGCCGGCGTTGATCGTCCAGCGCGCGTGAGGCGGGCCGGCGAACTGTGGCCAGAAAAACTCCACGATCCGCCACGGCTGGAGGACAAACCCATAGGCTGATCGGTAATGCCCCGCCACCTTCGGCGGCCGGCCGATGAGGATGTCGAACCACTGCGCCCGGTCAGGCCGCTGCTCTGGCCGCAGGAGAAAACCGGGCACCTGCCAGAGCGATTGCGGAGCGAGATCCATCGACCGGCTCGTCTCGCGTGTGAACTCGGCCGCCAGGGCGATCTGGACGAGCGACAGAAACGCCGCGGCGCCGGCCGCCGCCGCCAGGGTGGCCAGGCCCCGCCAGGTCCGAGCCGGCAAGAAGAGCCACCAGAGGCCGAGCACCAGCCCCGCGTGGTAGCCCGCCTGCGGTTCACCACACAACACACTCATCGCAAGCGCCACCGAAAGGAGCAGAAAATCCCGTATTCCACCCCCCGCGAGCAGTCTGACGCCACCGAAGACCGCCCACACCAGCCACGCCGCTCCACACGCATAGATCGGATTGTAGACCTGAAACAGCACGCTGCCGCCAAAGGCGTAGGCGAGGCCCGCCAGCGTTGCGGCCGGCCGCGACAGCCCCTGATACCGCCCGAGCAGATAGGCCCCGGTCGCGGCCAGCGCCAGATGGGCGATCACGTGGACGTTCAGCGAGAGCCCATCGGGCAGGAGCATCGTGAGGAGCACCTGCGGCGGATAGAACGCGCCGCTAGTCGCCATGCCAGCCAACGGCTGACCGTTGTTGAGAAGTGGATTCCAGAGCGGCACACGGCCGGCGAGCCATTCTTCACGGACGAGCTTGTAGAGGGGCGGATAGAAGTGTGCGGAGTCGCGATAAGCGAACAGACAGTCTGGGCCGACCGCGTTCCAAAACAGGATCACGACTGTGACGCCCAGCGTGGCGGGAAAGAACCAGCGGCTCTCGCCTGCCGCCTCCAGCCAGGCGGCGATCCGGAACGGTGTCGCAGCCCGATCTGGGGCGGACTGGGCGGGGATGGGGCTGGTCATCTGGAAGGGTTCACAGAAGGCACACACGCTTCAGATATGATTGCAACCCACTGCCAGCGGGCTTGCAAGACGCCCGCCACCAGCATGGGCGTTGCATGAAAGCGGACTCACCACCATTTCCAATCCACGGGCTGTCAGCCAGAGCCGGGCTGGCCTCCTGCGGCATCGTCGCCGCGGTGTTCCTCGCCTATTCCAACTGTTTCAACTATCCGTTCCTGTTCGACGGCATCCCGATGGTTGAAAACCTACGGGAGCTGCGGCTCAACAGCCCGGCCGACTGGATGCTGCCGCGGCCGCGGACGTTTGGCTACCTGACGTTCGACCTCCAGAAGACGCTCCACGGCATGTGGATGCCGGGGTTCCACGCCGTCAACATCGCCATCCACGCCGCCGCCGCCTGCCTGCTCGGGGCAATCGTTCGCGGCACGATCGCACGATCGGCCCCTGCGCTCTCCACTTTTCAGCGGGACGCGACGGCCCTCTTTGCAGCCCTCCTCTTCGGCTTGCATCCGCTGGCGACCCACGCGGTGACCTATCTCTACCAACGGTTCGAGTCACTGATGGGGATGCTGTTTCTGGCATCGCTCTGGTGCCTGCTGCGGGCAGCCAACGCATCGAAGCCGGCTGGCTGGCTGCTTGGCTGCTACGCATGTTTCGTCCTCTCGCTGCTCACCAAAGAGGTGGCGATCGTGCTACCGGTGGCGCTTCTGCTCTTTGACCGCTGCTATCTTGCCGACTCATGGCGCGAGATCTGGGTCTGCCGAAAATGGCTCTTTCTTGCCTTCTTTGCCACGTTCGCCTGCGGCATCGTGGTTGTCCTCGCCAACATCAAGCACTACCAGGATGGCGGGATTTTCTACTTTGGGCGGATCGGCCCCGGCCAGTATCTCGGAACACAGCCCGAAATCATTGCCCACTATTTCTGGCAGGCGCTGTGGCCAAGCCGTCTGTGCATCGACCCCGCGTGGCCGGTGCAGGACGATCCCCGCGTGCTCCTGCTGGAGTGGCTCGCTGTCGGACTCACGGTGGTGGCGACCGCATGGCTCTGGCAGTGGGACCGGCGGCTTGCGTATCTGCCGATCGTCGGCGTCCTTGTGCTGCTGCCGACCTCCAGCGTTGTGCCGGTGATCGATCTCGCCTACGAGCACCGCTTCTACCTGTCGCTGGCGGCGGTTGCCGTGGCCGTGGCGCTCGCAGCAGTCGTGGGGATGCCGCGTGCTTTGGCACAGGTCGGCACCTTCGACGACCAGACTGTCCGCGGCATCACGATTGCTATCCTCTCACTCGCCTGCCTGACGCTCGGTGTCGCCACGTATCGCCGCAACACCGTCCATCGCAGCCTCGCAACGCTCTGGGGCGACACCGCCATCAAAGCCCCGCACAACACGCGAGCCTGGGTCACGCTCGGCACCGTCATGGACGCCGAGGGCCAGACGCCCGAGGCTATGGACTGCTACCTCCAGTTGGTGGAGCTCTACCGCGGCGCGGCCGGCTTCGGGCCGCATCCGCTTGGATCGATCGCCCGTCGCACACCACGGACGATCGAGTATGTCTGGTACGGCTACTGCCGCCTCGCCGAGGAAGCGCTGAGACAGGGTGACGTCGCTACGGCCCGCCGGCTGTATGACGAACTGGTGGCGATGCCAGAGCTGCCCAACGGCGGCCTCGATCACCCGCAGATCAAGGCGCTCAGCCAACGGCTGACGGGCGGCAGCCCTGCCGGCCCACCGTCCCGATGAGGGCCGGCAGCACCCGCTATTCCGCCGAACTGTTTCCACTCAGATCACTCATTCCACCCCGATCACTCAGATCGAAGCAGACAAGTTCCTCTGTCGTACGGACGACGAGTCGGTCACGAACAACGACCGGCGTGGCATAGCAGCCGCCGGTGAGCGAAAACGTGTGCTGCACCTTGCCGTCGGCGAGACCGACAAGCGTGCAGCGGCCCGACTCGTCGGCACAGAGCAATTCGCCGTTGACGATCAGGGGCGACGCTGAAAACGCCCCACCCACCCGCCGCTTCCAGGCCACCTTGCCGGTGGCAAGGTCGCGGCAGTGGGCCACGCCGTCATCGTGCACGACATACAGCCGACCGTCGTGCGCCAGTGGCGACGGCACATAGGGAATCTCACTCTCGCGATCCTCCTTCCAGAGCAGAGCCGGCGACCCACCTGCGGTCCCGATCCGAACCGCCACCATCGACCGCGCCGGATAGCCACTCGTCGCAACGCAGATGTCGCCGGCAATCGCGGGGGTCGCCCCCGACGTGCTGCTGATCCCGCCCGAGCCCCAGATGGAGCGGCCATCGGCGAGCGCATACGCTTCCACCCGCTCGAGCCCCGCCATCACCACCTCGGCCCGTTCCGCTCCCTCCTCACCCAACACCCGCACGACCGGCGATGAATAGCTCTCGTCGCCCGACCGCGGCCGGCGACGGCGCCAGATGATCCGGCCTGTCTCAACATCGACAGCCGCCAGGAAGCCGGTGTCGGCGTTCTCCGCGCCGACCACCACGAGGCCGTCTCGCCAGACCGGCGACGACGTAAAGCCCCAGCGGGCTTCAAACGATCCGAGCGGCGTCTTCCAGAGCGGCGTGCCGTCGAGCCCACACGCAGTCAGAGAGAGCGTGCCGGCCGCGGCGTGGGCCACGAACAGTCGCGAACCATCGGAACAAGGCGTGGAGGCGGCGTCGCTCGTCTTCTCATGCCGCGATGGAAACGGCTCGCGGCTTACCGGCTGCCGCCAGACGCCGAAGCCGTTGGTGAGGTTGAAGCAGACGAGCCAGAGCGTCGGGCCGCCGTCGGCGATTGTGAAGAAAATCCGCTCGCCGATGATGATCGGTGATGAGTTGCCCTGGCCACCGAGCGACTGCCGCCAGAGCGGCTTTTCGGAGCCTCGCCAGGGCAGAGCAACCGGATCCGCGGCGGCACTGGCCTCGGGTTTCGATCCGTTCGTCTGAAACCGCCAGCCGGGCACGTCGGCCGAGGGTGACGCGTAGGCCACCGACTGCCGCGGAATTCCCCCCTGCGGCGGCACGATCTCAGCCACCCGCACGGCTGGCCGCTGCGGCATGAGCGGCCGCTTCAGCGCAAACGGATTGGCCTCCGGCCCCCAGACCTCCTCGACGTAGCCGAGTACTTGCCAGCCGAGGAACGCCACGGCGACGACGGCGACTGCCCAGCCGGCGGCGAGTTTGATCAGGCGTTGCGACATCGGCACTCCTCCGACAGGCCATCCTTCGGAAGACCATCCTACGAAATGTCATTCAGATTCGATGCGGAATGAATGCGGCCTGAATATGGATCGGTGGGGCGCAATGGCAGCATCGTGCTGCTGGTATCGTACTGCGCATGAATCCCTCGCCATCCAGCCGCCACAACGAGTTGCTTCGCACCACGTTCGCCGGCCTTGCCGTCGTCGTGATCTGCCTCCTCCTCCTCTGGAGTCAGCCGCGGTTCTTCTGGAACGACGATTATCAGATGACGTTCATCCCCGTCTTCGAGGATGTGAACCGGGCCTGGCGGACGGGCGAATGGCCGCTGCTCACCCAGTCGTCATGGGTCTGCGGCAACCTCGCCGGGGAATATCAATACGGCACGTTCTCCGTCTTTATCAATCTCTGCATCGTGGCACTCTGGAGTCTTGGCCTGTCGCTACCGGGAAAGGCGGCGGCCTTTGCGATCGTGCACGAGTTCGTGCTCGCGACAGGGGCCTTCACGCTCGCCCGCAGCCGCGGCATCGCGGCCCCACTCGCCACGCTGGTCGCGCTGGTGGCCGCCCTCAATGGCTGGATTGTCTGCTGGGGTGCCACCAACTGGATCGCCGGCCTGACGAGCTTCGCCTGGCTGCCCTGGGCCTGGTGGGCGCTCGAGCGGGCAGCAGCGCCGACAGGACGGGGCTGGCATGTTGCCCTCGCCGCTGTGTTTATCGATCTGGCCCTTACGGCCGGCTGGCCCTTCACCACGCTCATGCTGCTGCTGATCACCGCCTGGTTGGCCGCCCGCTGCCTCGCGGCGGGAACGGGACTGCGGCCACTCCTCCCACTGGCGGCCGCGTGGACGCTCGGCGGTCTGATGGCCCTGCCGGCGGTGTGGATGCTCGTCGAATACGTGCGGGGTTCGGCACGGGCAACCGCTGGCACGGTCCTCAACTGGACCTGGGTCGTGCCGCCGGCAGCCTTGCCCGGCATGCTGATGCCGACGGCGCCGACCCAGTGGAGCAGTTTTTACGCCGACACGAAGCACCTGCCACTCGAACTGGCAAACGGCCTCGCGCCGCTGGTGATGCTCGTCACCTCACTCGTGACGCGTGGCCGACGCTGGAGCCGTTCGCTCGGCTGGTTACTCGGGTTGCTCGGTCTGTTGGTGGCCCTCTCCATGCTGCCGAGCGCCGGGGTGTTTCGCTGGAGTTTCCGCTGGCTGCCGCTGCTGCATCTGGTGCTCGCCCTCGCGGCGGCCGAGGCCTGGTCGGTAGAGGACGACACCACGGGGCGGGAAAACCGCTGGCGGCACTGCGGTGGCCTGGTGGGCGTGCTCATCGGCATCGGATACCTCGCCCTCTGCGGCTGGTCACTCCCGGAGTTCGATCGGCATGCCCTCGATCTCGCACTCATTGCCGCGGCCTGGGCTGGCCTCGGCGCTGCTGCAGCCGGCCGACCGGTGGTGCAGGCCTGGCTGCCGGCGGGCGTTGTCGCGGCGGCGGTCCTCTCACTCTTTCTCCGCGTTCCCCCAAACCTCGCCGTTCCCGTTTTTCCGTTCGACGAGTCGTTTCTCGATGCTACGCCGCTCGACCGTGAGCGGCTGCACATGAGCCTCTATGTCGAAGAGGATCTGCCGACGACGCCGCTGCGACCCGGTGCCGTCGGCCAGGCGTTTCGCCCCGGCAACTCCGCGATGCTCGCCGGCATCCGCATGATCAACGGCTACAGCCCGATCCATCCCCGCGGCATCGGCACGATGCTCCCCTTCGAGACCCATGGGCAGATGTTTCCGGAGGCGGTGCAGTGGGCATTCGCCCACGGGGCGGGGTCGGGAGACGTGCTCGCCATGATCGGCGTCGATGCCCTCATCGTCACGAAGTACGCGGCCGGTCTCGGCAGCCTCCCCGCGGGTGAGTGGGACAAGGTCTGGTCGGGCGACGAGGCCGATGTCTACCACCGCCGTGGTGTGGCGGGACGCACGGCAGCGATCGTCACTCGGGATGCACCGGCCGATCGACCGCCCGCAAGACTGCCGCTCCTCGTTGACAGCCGCCACCAGGCCGCGATCGATCTGCCCGTGGCCGATGGCGACCGGCTCGTCGTCTTCCCACGACCGTGGTATCCCGGCTGGCAGGCCATGCTCGACGGCCAGCCGCTCGTGACCACCGCCTACAAAAACGTGGCGATCGCCGCTGCGGTGCCGCCAGGCGAGGCCGGCCGGCTCGAGATCCTCTATCGTCCAGCAGGCTTCATGCTCGGCCTGCCGATCGCGTTGATCGCCGGCCTCACGACGCTGTGTGTGGCGTTCCGCGACCAAGCGAGCGGTTCAACGGCGCATGTGCTCCCCTGACAGAACGGCGACACGAGTCATGGGCTACCCCACGTCCCGCCGCTGGAAGAGCAGGATCGCCAGCGACAACAGCGCCGTGATGAGCACGGCTGCGTAGGCCGCCACGCTCGCGAAATACTCAGGCGTGATCGCATGCTCTTGGGCCAGCGCGTCGGCCGCCCAGAAGACCTGCAAGTTCGGCACTGCAAGGTAGAACGGCGCCAGCAGTCGCGTGAGCGGACTGGCGTCGTCGGCCAACGACCGGCCGAGGAAAAACTCGCTCACCAACCCGAGCAGGAAGAGGCCACAGCAGATCAACAGCGTGATCACCTGATTGACCCGCGTCGAGGCCGCGATCGCCGCCGCCGAAAGCACGAGAATTGCCAGAAAGACCATTCCGACCGCATAGAGCAGCTGCGGGTTGAAATCGGTGAGTGGGCTCTGCAGCCACCAGTCTCTGGCCAGACAGGAACAGATGCCGACGGCCACCGTGAGCAGCACGGCCAGGCAGGCCGTGAGCGTGGAGGGAAAGGGACGTCGGTAGAGGTAGTTGAGCAGCCCCGCGGTGAGCAGGGCCAGCAGCCCGAAGAGGAGGCTGAAGGTGAGCACCGGCCCGTCGTAGATCTCTCCGCTGCCCATCCCCATCTGCGGTTTATGCCGCACCGCCATCAGGAACGCGAGCGTCAACACGTAGTAGCCGACGCCGAGGGCCGCGGCCACGCCGAGGAATTTTCCGACGATCACAGCGGCCCGCGTCACCGGTTTGCTCACGACCGTGAGCACCGTCTTGTTTTCGATCTCCTTCGAGAGGACACTCGAAGCTGTGAAGGCCGCCAGCAGCAGCCCCACCAGAAAGAGGGTGCTCAGCCCGAGATCGACGAGCAGTTTCTCATCTTCACCCATCGTGAACGCCGCGAGATTGACGTTGCAGACCATCGCCAAAAGACCGACGAGCACGAGCACGATGAAGATCGGCTGGCGGATCGCCTCGAGAAACGCGTTGCGAGCGATGGAGAAAATCGGAGGCATGACAACAGCATACCGGCGGTACGCCCCTCATCGAAATCTCACATGCGGATGGATCATGGGGATGGGAGAATTCCGCTGATGAATCGAGAAGAACTTACCTTCAGCAAGGCGACGACCGCAGCCCTCGCCGGGCTGGCGGTCCAGATCCTTCTCTGCGTTGCCTGCGGCCTGATCGGTGCTTGGTCGCAGAGTCCAGCCATTCAGGCGGCAACCTGGCACATCGCCGGTGGCATCCCGATCTGGATCATTCTCGCGATCATCTATCAGCAGCACCGGGTCGAGCGGACCGAGTCGCTGGCGGCCGAAAAGCTGGCCACGCAGGACGCCACCACGGCTGCCATCTTCGGCGAGACGAGCGACGAGCTGCAGCTGGCCCGCAACCGGCTCGATCGGCTCTACGCTTATGGCCTCCCGGTGGTGAGCTTCGCGGTGGCGCTCTATCTCATCGGCGCCGGACTCGCGCTGGTCTACCGGACGGCGGCCCTCGGCACCGACGCGATCGCGCTCTCGCTCTCCAAGGAATGCAATCCGGTCGGCCTGATGTTCGCCACCGCTGGCATGGCCTTCGTGGCGTTCATCGCCGCCCGCTGGATCAGCGGCTACACGCGGGTGCGCGAGTGGCAGCTCCTCCGGGGCGGCGCCAGCTATCTGATGAGCACGTTCCTTGTCGCGGCGCTGTTGTTCGCGGGCGCCGCCGCGGTGGCCATCGTGCAGGAAAGCTCGTTCTTCGCCTGGCTCGCCAGGCTCGTGCCCTGGATGATGATCCTCGTCGGCGGAGAGATCCTGCTGACGGCGCTGTTGGCCGCCTACCGTCCGAAGCGGCCGGGCGAGATCCCGCGGCCCGCCTTCGACAGCCGGTTCCTCGGCCTGCTGACGGCCCCCGAATCGCTCGGGCAGGTGGTGGGGGAACTCATCAACTACCAATTTGGCGTGGAGGTGTCCCGCAGCTGGTTCTATCAGATGCTCGGTCGCGCCGTGACGCCGCTCACGCTCTTCGCTGCCGCCGTCTTGCTCGCCTTGAGCACGCTGGTGATCGTCGGGCCGGACGAGCAGGGCATCGTGCTGCGATTCGGCTCGCTCGCCCGCGGCCCGGTCGGCCCAGGCATCCACGTGAAAGCACCATGGCCTGTCGAAACGGCCGAGATCTACCCGACCGGCAAGGTGTTGCAGTTGACGATTTCGAGCGACAAGCTCGGTCGCTTCGGCAAAAAGAGGGAAGGCCTGCTCTGGACCGGTGGCGACGATGATGCGGCGAAGATGGGGCTGGAGTTCTTTCTCTGTGCGCCGGAGGCGGCCGCCGGCGGCGGTGGCTCGCTCTCGCTGGTCATGGCGGACGTGATCGTGCAGTACCGGATCGGCGACCTCGTGAAGTTTCTCGAAGGCTCAACCTCGGCCCGGGAGTCGATCGAACTGGTGACGCAGCAGGAAGCGGGCAACTACTTTGCCAGTGAACCGCTCGACAGGCTGCTCTCGAAGGGCCGCACGGAAGGGGGGCCGGAGCTCCAGCGTCGGATTCAGGCCCGCATCGACGCCCTCGGCCTCGGCTTCGAGATCGTCGACGTCGCCATCACGACGCTCCAGCCGCCGCCGGGCAAGGTGGCCCGCGAGTTCCACCGCCAGATCGGCGCCCAGCAGCAGCGTGAAACCCTCGTCCAGATGGCCAACAAGGATGCCATCGTCACGCTTGCCAGGGTCGCCGGTTCGGTCGACCGCAGCCGCAAGATCAACGAGTCGATCGTACGGCTTGACGATGCCCGGACCACCGCGGCCGAGGCCGCCACGAAGGCCGGCGGCCGCGACATCCCTCCCGACACCGCGCAGGCGCTCGCCAAGCAGGAAATCGGTATCGAGGAACTGCTCGGCGAGGCCCGCGGCGAGGCCGCCGAGATCATTCATAAAGCCCGTTCCTATCGCTGGGCGAAGACCGTCGGCGAACGGTCGGCACTCGAACGATTCGCTGGCCAGCTGCTCGCCTACCAGGCCGCGCCTGCCTACTTCCGCACGAAGCATTATCTGGAGGTGCTCGCCAGCAGCCTCGTCGACCGCCGCAAGGTGGTGATCGCCGGCGACAAGGGCGACCTGCCCGTCCTCAATCTCGATTTCAGCGACACGACCAACGCCATCGACACCCTCATCGGTGAATAGCCCCCGGTAACTCCATGAAGAACTCATTCACGATTCTCTTGGGCGCGGTGATCACGGCCGCCCTGCTGTCCTACATGTTTCTCTACCAAGTCCGCTACGACCAGGTCGCCGTCCGAACCACGTTCGACAAGGCGGATGCCGGCAGTGTGCAGACGGAGCCGGGGCTCAAGTTCCGCCTGCCGTGGCCGGTCCACAAGGTGACGCACTACTCCAAGCGACTGCAGTTGCTGGAAGACACCGTCGAGGAACTGCAGACGGCCGACGGCAAGAGCGTGATCGTGAAGACCTATCTCACGTGGCGGATCGAAAACCCGCTCGACTTTTACGTCACGCTCAAGGACCCGGCGGAGGCGCAGCGGCAGCTCTCCAGCCGGCTCCGCGAAATCCGCGGGCTGATCAGCCTCTACCGCCTCGATCAACTCGTGAACGTCGACAAGTCGTCGATCAAGCTCGCCGAGATCGAGGACAAGGCGAAGACAACCCTCGAGCAATCACTTTCCCAGTCGGGCTATGGCCTCAAGGTGGAGAGCGTGGGCATCTACAAGATCGTGCTCCCTGAGTCGACGACGCAGAAGGTCTTCGAAACAATGATCACCACCCGTGAACGGCTCTCGGAAAACGCGCTCCAGGAGGGACAGGCCCAGGCCTCGGCGATCCGCAGCGAGGCGGAGAGCGCCCGCGAACGAATCCTCGCCTTCGCCGAGCGCCGGGCGCAGACAATCCGCTCCAAGGGGGATCGCGAGGCCTCCAAGGAATACCAGAGCTTCGCGGCCAACGAGGATTTCGCGGTCTTCCTCCGCAAGGTCGAGGCCCTCAAGAAGATGCTCGACCACAACACCACCTTCGTGCTCTCGGCCGACAGTCTCGGCATCCTCGACTGGTTCAACCGCGACCCCGGCCAGGCCGGAGCGGCCCAGCCTCAGCGACCGCAGCCGCAGCCCATCACGCAGTGAGCGGCCCAGCAATGGGCAATCAGCCATGAACGATCCATACCGAAACGATCCGCATGCCCGTGATCCCGCCCAGCCCATGCCGGGCGACGCGTCGCTCGTGCCCGCGCAGGTCACGCTGCCGCCCGGGCAGGCGGACGACATCGGCGACGCCTACGATCCGGCCCAGCAGTCGCTGGCTGAGGCGCTCAAGGTGAGCTTCGGGATCCTTAAAGTAGCGATGTTCGCCCTGCTGCTGGCCTATTGCCTGAGCGGCACCTTCAGCGTCGGCTCCAACGAGGTGGCACTACGGCTACGGTTCGGCGACTATGTCGGCGCCCCGGGCCAGCGGGTTCTTGAACGAGGCACCTATCTGGCGGCACCGTTCCCGATTGAGCAGGTGATCAAGGTCGACACGCGCCCCACGACGATCGACCTGAACCGGGAGTTCTGGTTCGAGATCACCGGCGGCGGTGACTCGAAGGAAGGCTTCCGTGCGGGCCAGGCCCGTCCACTCAACCCGATCAAGGACGGGTCGCTGCTGACCGGCGACTTCAACATCGCCCACGCCCGCTGGTCGCT
>JBBAVO010000068.1:0-13003 GCA_040397635.1 Pirellulales bacterium | reverse complement strand
CAGCCACAGCAGCAGCCACAGCAGCAGCAGAAACCGAAACTGCGACACCGTCTGCGAAAACTCGCCCAACGGGTGGTGAGCTTCACCCTGGCTGGCGGTGGCTCACGGGTCCGCTCGAAACCGATGCCACCCTCTTCCGTCGTAACCGTGCCGAGGCCGGGTTCGAAGGACTTCAGTTACGGAAGCGGTGAGCGGCAGACAGCGGATGACTATGCTCACATCCGTCGGGATCACCAGGCTCGTTACGAGTTGGCGCACCAACTCCTGCCGCGCGACATCTCTGTGTTGGACCTGTTCTGTGGCAACGGGTACGGATCGTTCCTGTTGGCAGAGACCCGGGAAGTCACGGGAATTGACGGCAGTGCGCCGGCCATCGAAGTCGCGGACCGCTGCTTCAAGCGATCTGGCAACCGGTTCGCCTCATGTTGCTATCCATTTGAAGACGGCAGCGAGTACGACGCTATCGTGTCGTACGAAAGCATCGAGCATGTACCCGATGGCGGTGAATTCTTTAGGTTCCTCGTCCAACACCTGCGGCCCGGTGGCTGGATACTCTACTCGACGCCAAACGAAAACCTTCTGCCCTTCAATCGCAACGTACACATCCACCACCACCGGCATTACACGCATGGCGAAACCCTCGAGTTCGCCCGCTCGGGTGGACTGATGATCGAGGACTGGTACGGGCAAGATGTGTATAAGAGCATCACCGAAGGACCGCCTGCCCTCCTGGCAGAAGGCGATATGGAACTCAAGCGAGGCCTCTCTGGACAGTTCACAGTGGTCGTGGCCCGTAAGCCGACTTCGCGGGCCGCCTGATCCAACAAGATCCAGCAGCATCGCCGACCCGCTCAGATCGATTGCCGGTCGTGCGGGTTCGAGCCGCTATCTCCCCAAAATCCCGGCGTAGACGTCGGCATACCCCTTGGCCGTGGCCGCCCAGGAAAAGCTGGCGGCATGGTCCTTGAGCCGCGTGGCGAAGGCCGGATCGGCCTGATACAGGGTCATACCCTCGCGATAGACCGCCGCCAGTTCCGATGGCTCATAGCCTTCGAAATAAAAGCCCTTGTCGCCCGCAATCTCGGGCAGGCTCGTGCGTCGCGACAGAAACACCGGCCGGCCGCACTGCATCGCCTCGAGCACCGGAAACCCAAACCCTTCGGTGAGCGACGGAAACAAAAATGCCTCGCAGTGCTCGTAGAGCCACTGGCGATCGCCGTCCGACACCTCGCCCGGCAGGATTACCTTCCCAGCCAGCCCACGCTGCGCCACTTCTCGCTCGAGAAACTCACCGTAGGGAGTCGTCTTCTTGCCGGCGATCACGAGTCTGGCGTCGGGCAGCTGCTCGAAGAGTCCGAATAACGCATGAAAATTCTTGTGCGGCAGACAGTTGCCAATGGTCAGCAAAAACGGCCCGGCCGGTACGAAGGCGGGCCGCTCAGCCGACGCCACCGGCGGAGTCGAGACGGCCAGCGGCACGACATGCACCGGACGGCCACCCAGATCGACATGCTTCGCCACATCCTCGGCCACATACGCCGAATCAGCGACGATCGCCGCCGCCCGGTTCACCTTCCGCTGGATGTCGGCAAGCTTGCGGTCGATCTCGTCGGTGCGGGCTTCGGCCGGAGACTCGTGCAGGAAGTTCAGGTCGTGGATCGTGAGCACGACCGGCACGCGGTTGTCGAGCGGCAGGTATTTCGACATCTGGCTGGTGACATGCCAGAGGGCGACCCGGGGGCCCGAAACAAACGGTTTGAGCAGCGGCCGATAGAGCTGGCGAATCGCCTCCTTATTCCAGGGCGACACGGTGATCGTCTCGAAGCCGCCGCCGGGAAAGTAGCGTTCGGCCCCGCTGGGCAGCAGAAACACCGGCTGAAACCGGCCCGTAGCCACCGGGAGAATTTCTTGGCCGAGGTGGAGCGAATACCGCCCCAGGCCACAGTTGATGTGGCGGAGCTTTTCGAGATCGATGACGACGCGTGGCAGGCTCATGGACGGTCGCGACCGCTATCTCCGTGGGGAATTCCCATTCTCTCCGATGGCGGCGGCCTCTGCCCAGCCCGAAAGGTCACGGCCCTCGCTGAAAGCTGTCGCGGAGATCGAGCATCGTCTGGTCGTAGTTGTCGATCCGGATCAGTCCGTAGCGGGGCATCTCCAGATCGTAGATCACCCAGATCGTCAGCGAGACGACGGCGGCAAACACCACAATATGGAGCCAGTTGAACCGCCCCTGGCCGGCCATGTCGTGACCAGCGAGCACCGCGGCGAAGATCGCGACCAGCAGCAGCAGGGCGAGAATCGCTACCGGGGTGTGGGCATTGAAGGCGGCCCGATGCCGCGTGCCGGCGTCAAACATGGCATTGAGCGCGTCGAGAAGGAGGGCTGCCGCCTGGGGATTCTGGCAACGGGGGGCCGCTGCCACCGCCTGCCGCCAGATCGAGTCCTGGGCCGCCGCGAGCCGTTTGGCGAGAGCGGCATCCGACTCGGTGTGGGCTGATCCCGGTGTCTGCAGCAGCCGCAGGTCGAGATAGCTGCGAAACTCGTCCCGCGGCCTCTGCTGGGCATCCTCCGGCAGCAGATCGAGCCGCAGCCAGGCCGTGCCGATGGCATTGGCCTCCTCGACGATGAGGCTGCGCCGCATGTCGAGCCGCGTCCCGGCGGAACTAAACCAGAAGGCCACGAGCAGCCCGAGCAGGCCGAGCACCGCGGCATCGACGGCGCTCGTGCCCACGGCCGAGGCGTCGTCGCGGAGTCGCGACCGCCAGGCGGCGATGCGATGGCCCGCTGCTGCCGACAGGAGCATGAGGCCAAACAGACCCACCGGCAGGGCGATCATCGAGAGTTGGACGCCGTTCATGGCTGGGCTCGTGGTGCTGCCGGTTGACCGTTCTAGGAATACAGAGTCCAGCCTGAATCGCCGCACATTATAGGAGGGGCGGCGAAACGCCGTTCACCAGCCGGCCTTCGGCGACCGCTTGGAAGCCGGGAAGGTTCCTGCCATAGTGGTGGCCCCGGAGCGGCGGCCGGGCTCGCCCGCTCCAGTGGCCTGTTTCGCATCATCCACGCCCTTTCAGACACGCCCTCTCAGACAAAACACCCCATGAAAATACACGAGTATCAGGCCAAGGATCTGCTGCGGGCAGCCGGCGTGCCAGTGCTGGCCGGCCGCGTCGCCCGTACACCCGAAGAGGCGGCCTCAGCGTTCACCGCGCTCGGCACGCCCGTCTGTGCCGTCAAGGCCCAGATCCATGCCGGCGGTCGCGGGAAAGGACAGGTCATTGGGTCCACCCAGCGTGGCGTGGAACTGGCGAAGAGTGCCGACGATGCGGCGCGGATCGCCAAGGGCCTGCTCGGCAACACGCTCGTCACGATTCAGACCGGCCCTGAGGGGCAGGTCGTGCGGCAGGTGTTCGTGGAGAGCGGCTGCGCGATCGACCGCGAGCTCTACTGCGCGGTGCTCGTTGACCGCCGCGTCGGCTCGCCGGTGCTGATCGCCAGCACGGCCGGCGGCATGGATATCGAGGAGGTCGCCCACAACACGCCGGAGCTGATTCTCAGCGAGCCCTTCGACCCCGATCGCGGCCTCGCCGGCTACCAGGCGCGGCTCCTGGCTGCGAAGCTCGGCCTGCCGACGGCCAGCTGGCGGCATGCCGAGGCGTTCTTCCGCAAGCTCTGTGCGGCGTTCGTGTCGCTCGATGCGTCGCTGCTCGAGATCAATCCGCTGGTGCTCACGAAAGATGGCGGCCTTGTGGCCCTCGATGCCAAGATGACGTTCGACGACAACGCGCTGTTTCGCCACAAGGACGTGACCGCCCTGCGCGACGAGGCGGAGGAGGAGCCGGCCGAGACGCGGGCCGCCGCCGCCGGGCTCTCGTATGTGAAGCTCAACGGCACGATCGGCTGCCTCGTCAACGGTGCCGGCCTCGCCATGAGCACGATGGACCTCGTGAAGTACCACGGCGGCCAGCCGGCCAACTTCCTCGACGTGGGCGGTGGCGCCGATGTGAATCAGGTGACCGAGGCCTTCCGAATCATCCTCTCCGATCCCCACGTGAAGGCGATCCTCGTCAACATCTTCGGTGGCATCATGAGGTGCACGACGATCGCGACCGCCATCGTCGAGGCCTCGAAGACCGTTGGTTTCACCGTGCCCTTGGTCGTGCGGCTCGAGGGAACAGAGGTGGAGGAGGGGAAGAAGATCCTGGCCAACAGTGGCACGGCGATCATCACCGCCGATGGCCTCACCGACGCCGCCAAGAAGGTGGTCGCCGCCGCCAACGCCGCCTAATTCCGTGTTCACGCCGGGCTCGGACATCCTGTCCGCCCCGGCTTGGCGACCGCAGGTCGCTGGTGCCCGAGCGGGCCTCCAGCCCTTACACTCAACGAACTTTCATTCTCCGCTTTCGAAAGCCTTTCATGAGCATCCTCGTCAATCGCGACACCCGGGTCATCTGTCAGGGCATCACCGGCAAGGTGGGTGAGTTTCACACCCGCGGCTGCCTGGAATACGGCACGCGGATGGTGGGCGGCGTGACACCCGGCAAGGCGGGCGAAACCGTCGTCGGCCTGCCGGTATTCAACACCGTGGCCGAAGCCCGCGACGCGACCGGCGCCAACGCCACAATGATCTTCGTGCCGCCGGCCTTCGCAGCCGACGCGATCCTGGAGGCGGTGGGCGCCGGTATCGAACTGGTGATCGCGATCACCGAAGGCATCCCCGTGCTCGACATGGCCCGCGTCATGCCGGTCGTGAACGCCTCGAAGAGCCGGCTGATCGGCCCCAACTGCCCGGGCGTGATCACGCCTGGCCAGTGCAAGATCGGCATCATGCCCGGCTACATCCACACGCCCGGCCACGTCGGCGTGATGAGCCGCTCGGGCACCCTCACCTACGAGGCCGTCTGGCAGCTCACGCAACTCGGCCACGGTCAGAGCACCTGCGTCGGCTTGGGCGGCGACCCGCTCGTGGGCTCGAGCTTCATCGACATCCTCACGCTCTTCGAGGCCGACCCCGACACCCATGCCATCCTGATGATGGGTGAGATCGGTGGCTCGGCCGAGGAAGAGGCGGCGGCCTTCGTGAAGCAGCATGTCACCAAGCCGGTGGCCGCGTTCATCGCCGGCCGCACCGCGCCGCCGGGCAAACGAATGGGCCACGCTGGTGCCATCATCTCTGGCGGCAAGGGCACGGCCGAGGCCAAGCTCGAGGCCCTGCGGGACGCCGGCATCGAGATCGCCGAAAGCCCGGCCGACATGGGGCAGGCGATGGTGCGCGCGATCAAGCGGCGGGGCTCATGAACGTCAGCCTCTTCATTCCCTGCTTCGTTGATCAGATGACCCCGCAGGTGGGGCTGGCGGTGGCCAGCGTACTCGAGCGACTTGGTCACTCGGTCGAGTTTCGCTCCGCGCAGACCTGCTGCGGCCAGCCGAGCTTCAATTCGGGCTACTGGGACGAGGCCCGTGCCGTGGCGATCCACGCTATTGAGGTCTTCGCCAACGCCGAGGCGGTGGTCGGCCCGAGCGGCTCCTGCGTGGCGATGATGCGGGTCTTCTATCCGGAACTGCTCGAAGGCACGCCCCATGAGACTGCCGCCCTCGACCTGGCGGCGCGGACCTTTGAATTCGGTGAGTTTCTCGTCAAGAAACTGGGCGTGACGGATGTCGGCGCGCGGTTCCCACACCGCGTCACCTACCACGACGGCTGCCACGGCCTCCGCGAACTGCGGGTCAAGGACGAGCCCCGGCAACTCCTGCGGGCTGTCCGCGATCTGGAACTGGTGGAATGCGACGAACCGGAGAGCTGCTGCGGCTTTGGCGGGCTGTTCAGCGTAAAGTTTCCGATGATCTCGACGGCGATGGCGGAGGTGAAGGGGGGCTCGCTCGCCCGCACCGACTGCGACTACATCGTGTCGAGTGACCCGAGCTGCCAGCTCCAGCTCGACGGCTGGCTTGCCCGCAACGGCCGAAAAGCACGCACTGTCCATCTGGCCGAGGTGCTCGCCGGTACGGTCGAGGCACAGTAGCCAACAGCAGCCGGGCCCCGCTTATTTTGCCGGCGGCGTGGCAACTGCTGGGGCCACCAATGGCGTTGGTGCGGCCGGCCCGTTCAGCACCTCGTCGAGCGTGACGACCGAAATCACCTGCCGGCCCCAGGCATGCAGCCGATACCGCTCGAGTAGGCCGATATCCCGCTTGCCGTTGCCGTTGGGATCGTTGACGACCAGCCTGGCCGTGAACGCATTGTCACGATCGGTATCGAGGTAGGGCTCTCCATCGTCGTGCTGCTTGTTGCCATCGAGATCGGCGAAGGGCTCGCTCCAGCGTGGCGGAGGAGGAGGTGCAGGCTCTGGCTGCTTCTCGGGCTCTGGCTTGGCTTTCTTGCCACTCTTCTCTTGTCTGTCCTTGTCGAGTTGCCTGTCTCGCTCCGCTCTCATCTGCCGATCGCGAGCCTCGGCGGCCTCGAGCGGAGACGGTGCCGCGGGCGGCGGCTCGGGGACCGTTCCGGGCTCGCCATCGAGCAGGATCGCGCGTTTGGCGTCGTCCGGTTCGACGCAGCGGGCGAAGGTTCGCAGCATCCGCGTCCCCATGTCGTAGCCAAGCGCCGAGCCGTCGAGCCGAAACGCCTCCGGCACCGGCACGATCGAGCAGGCAATCAGGAGCGTGCCCGCGATGATGATGCCGGCCACGGCCCCCACCAGACCGCCGCCGAGTTTGTCGATCACCGGCGTGAACCGCACCACGTCAGCAGGCACGTAGCCACCCACCAGCAGCCGAGTTGCCACGGCCGTGCCGATCAGCAGCAGGCCGAATGCCGCAGGAAACGCATAGAGTGGTGGCAGTTCAAAGGACACGAGCACCGCCGCCAGCGGGTCGGCGAAGGCCAGTGCCACCACCAGTGCCACGAGCGCCTGGATGCCCGCCAGCACGGCCAGAAACAGTCCGTTCTGCACGCCGAACGCCACGAGCGCCAGCACGATCCCGCCGACGATCAGGTCGCCCAATCGCTGCGGTATGCTCGCCGCCAAAAGCGTGGTGAATAGCATCAGCATGATCGCCTCGCCTGCGACGACAGTGGAAACACGATGCCGCTCACTTGGTCACCCGCACGATTTCGTTGATGCTCGTGATGCCGGCCACCACCTTGGCGATTCCCGACTCCTGCAGCGTCCGCGTGCCGGCCTTGCGCGCCGCCGCCCGGATCGCCTGAATCGAGGGTTGGGCCACCAGCAGTTCTCGAATGGCGTTGTCGAACACGAGCAGTTCGTGCACTCCGGTACGACCCTTGTAGCCGGTGCCGTGGCAGGCGGGGCACCCCTTCTCCTTGTAGATCGTCACTTCCTTCTCGGGGGGCACGCCAAGCTTCTGCCGGAATTCAGCCGGTGCCGGATAGGGCTCTTTGCACTTGGGGCAGAGCACGCGAACGAGACGCTGGGCAAGCACCGCAGTGATCGCCGACTGGATGAGCGTGGTTTCGATGCCGATGTCGAGCAGCCGCGTGACGGTGGTGGCGGTGTCGTTGGCATGCAGCGTCGTGAAGACGAAATGGCCCGTCAGCGCCGCCTGCATCGCGATCTCGGCCGTCTCCTTGTCGCGAATCTCGCCCACGAGGATCACGTCCGGATCCTGCCGCAGCACCGACCGCAGAATCTTTGCGAACGTCAGGTCGGCCGCCGAGTTGACGGCCGTCTGCGAAATGTTTTCGAGCTGGTATTCGATCGGGTCCTCGATGGTGACGATGTTGCGGGAGAGGACGTCGATCTCGCCCAAGGCCACGTAGAGGGTCGTCGTCTTGCCCGAACCGGTGGGGCCGCAGACGATCAGCATGCCGTGGGGCTGCTGGACGATCGCCTGCAGCGTTTTGAGCATCGAGTCCCGCATGCCCAGCGAGGAGAGCCCTCCCTTGATCACGCTGCTGTCGGCATCGAGCAGCCGAAGCGCCATCTTCTCACCGAAATTGGTGGGACCAGACGCTGCACGGACATCGAACTTCCGTCCCGCCTTGAGGAGGGCAAAGGTGCCGTCCTGCGGCCGCCGCCGTTCCGCGATATCCATGTCGGCGCAGACCTTGATGGCCGAGACGACAGCCTTTCCTGCCGCCCCCTTGAGTGTTGAAACGTTCTGCATGATGCCGTCGATCCGGCAGCGGACCGTCACTTCCTCGGCGCCCTTGGGTTCGAGGTGGATGTCGGTGGACCGCATCTCGATCGCCTTCTCGAAGATCTGTTGCACGGTCTTCACCGCCCGCGAGGCATCGCGATCAAGGCCATCGCTGCCCTGCCCATCAACGGGCGTGCCGTCTTTTTTCAGGATCACAACTGAGACGTCGGCGTCGCGGCCGCCGACGGCGATACCGCCCGCCGGAAACCACTTTTCGAACGACTTTTCCATGCCCAGCTTCGAGGCGGCAAGAAACATCATCTTGCGGGCAAAACGCTGGGTGAGCATCTTGCGGGTCGAAGGGGCCTTGGTGTCGCGGTAGACGACATAACCGACAAAACTGGCGGGCAAGACCACCAAAAACAACGGCAGCATGCCCAGGCCGTACTGGTAGGTGATGAAGAAGAAGACCGCTCCGGCGGCCACGAAGGGCAACGACCAGGGGAAGTCCTCACCCAGAATCTCCTGGTAATCGTTGTCCAACCAGATGCAGAAAGCCGTCCACGCGGCCGCCAGGAGAATCCAGGCCACCCCCAGCCAGACCAAGCGGTCGATCGCGGCCGCCGAGAGCATTTCTGTCACTTTCTCCATGCACCTGTGGTCAACCCGCTGCCCGTCGCCCAACACAACGACGGCACCGGCGCGACGCACCACGCTTTAGTATCCCACAATTTTTACCGTCCGGCGCCGAAGAAATCCACGGAATCGAGGCCCGGGGCCGGGTTGGGCGGCGGCATGGCGACCCCCGGGGATCGGCTATGATAGAGGTATGATCGTCAACGATTTGTCCGCCCCGTCCGTGGGCCATCCCTCCGCCGCCGAAACACAGCCACCGAAGCTGGCGAAAAAGCGGTTTTTGCACGATGCCGCGGAGCACGTCCGCGACACAGGCCACCGGGCGTTCGTACGCAAGGCACTCAGCGGCTACTACGCCAGCCGCGACGTCCAGAAAGCCCGCTTTCGCGACTGGGAGCATGCCCGCGACGCGGCCAGTCTGGCGAAATGGTCGGCCGTGAACCAGCTCGACGAACTCCTGCCCCGATTCGTCGCCAACTTCGAGGCCAACGGTGGCCAGGTGCACTGGGCGCGGGACGCCGAGGAGGCACGCACGATCGTGCTCGGTCTGGTGCGAGCCGCCCGGGCCAAGGCGATCATCAAGAGCAAGTGCATGACCAGCGAGGAAATTCATCTCAATGCCGCGCTCGAGGCCGAAGGCTACGGCGTGGTGGAGAGTGACCTGGGCGAGTTCATCCAGCAGCTCCGCGGTGAGCCGCCGTATCACTTCGTCTTTCCCTGCATGCATGTCCGCCGCGACGAGATCAGCGACCTGTTCGGCAAGCATCTCGGCACGCCGCCGACCGACAGCCCAGAGGAACTGACGATGATCGCCCGGCGGCACATGCGCCGGCTCTACGTCGATGCCGACATCGGGATCACCGGCGCAAACTTTCTCGTCGCCGAAACCGGCCAGATCTCGATCACGGAGAACGAAGGCAACGCCCGACTGACAGCGGCGCTGCCGAGGGTGCACATCGCCATCTCGGGAATCGAAAAGGTGGTCGAGCACCTCGACGACCTCGCCGTGCTCTTGCCGATGCTGGCCACGGCCGGCGCGGGCCAGCCAATGACCTGCTACAACACCCTCTATGCCGGGCCACGTCGCCCCGGAGAGGCCGATGGCCCCGAGGAGATGCATCTCGTGCTCCTCGACAACTCGCGGACGGCGATCCTCGCCGACCCTGAGCAGCGGGACAGCCTCCACTGCATCCGCTGCGGCGCCTGCCTGAATGTCTGCCCGATCTTCAAGAACGTCGGCGGCTTTACCTACGGCACCACCTATCAGGGCCCGATCGGCTCGGTGATCACGCCGCACCTCCGTGGTGTCGCCGACTGGAACCACCTCTCGGCAGCCAGTTCGCTCTGCGGGGCCTGCACCGACGCCTGTCCGGTGCGGATCGACATTGCCCATCATCTGCTCCACAACCGCCGCAACGCCGCCCGAACCGCCCCCAATGCCTGGGAAAAACTTGGACACCGGCTGTTCGCGATGGTGGCCCGCCGGCCCTGGCTCTTCGGCCTGGGTGGGGCGGTCTTTCGCCGCACGCTGCCATTGCTGAAGGCCGTCCGGCCGCCGCTGTTACGTGACTGGCTCGCCTCCCGCGACCTGCCGGCAGCCCCGCGGCAGAGCTTCCGCCGCCAGTGGGATCACCGGCCGTCGCAGCAGCCCGTAGCCTCCCGGGAGGGCGGGGCATGAGCGGGGAGACAGGCATGTCGGCCCGCGAGGTGATCCTGGCGCGGATCCGGGAGGCGCTGCGAGTGCCAGCGCCGCTCCCGCACGGACTGGCCGCGGAGAGCCAGTCGCAGGTGCGGCAGCCGCAGCAGCGGGCGGCGGTCACAACCAGCGGCGCTGCCTCCGCGGGCATCGCGGTCGCGCACTCTTCCAACAGGCTGCCTACCCTCACCGTGCTGCCCGAGGAGGTGGCCCGTCCGTGGCTGCCCGATGGCGGT
The DNA here is from genome assembly GCA_040397635.1 of Pirellulales bacterium. GTDB lineage: Bacteria > Planctomycetota > Planctomycetia > Pirellulales > UBA1268 > CAMCQY01. The sequence continues at coordinate 2,335 of JBBAVO010000068.1, read as the reverse complement.
GAGACGCCGGCCGAACGACTCCAGCTTCTGATCGAGAATCTCGGCAAACTCCGTGCCATCGTGCAGCGGGTACCCGATCTCACCGCCGCCAGCGACTACCTCTTCACAATCGCGCGGGAGCGGGACTGGCACCGCGTGGCCTGGCATCCCCACCCGCTGGTGGAGCCGCTTCTAGCCGGCGTGCCGTGTGCAACCTATCGGGTCGATACCGCAGGCTTCGACAAGAACGCGCTCGAATCCTGCGATGCCGGCATCACGTCCTGCGAGGCACTGGTCGCTCAGACCGGTTCGCTGCTCGTCTCCAGCGCCACCTCGGGCGGACGGGCACTGTCCATCCTGCCACACGTGCATGTGGTCGTGGCCACATGCGACCAGATCGTGGCCACGCTCGCCGACGCCCTTCACGCCGCACAGGCCCGGCATGACGGCCACCTGCCGAGCATGCTCTCCTTCATCACCGGCCCCAGCCGCACCGGCGACATCGAGCGGATTCTCGTGCTGGGGGCCCATGGGCCCAAGGAACTGATCCTGATCCTCGTGGGCTGACGCGTGGCTCCTCAGGGCCCGTTTGCCTTCTGTCTTGGACACGCCTAACGTTCAAGTGGACGAAGTGGCTGCAGCTTTAGGTCGCGGCGAAACGGGAGTGAGGATCGCATGTTTGCGATGGTGGCACGCACGGCTTCGATCGGCCGGATTCCCTGCCGGATTCCGGTAGCCGGCTCTCAGGCCGCGCGCGTGACCCACACGCTCCTGTTCCTCGCCGCCCAGATTGCCTTGCTGTCGCCGGGCGTCTGCGACGCCTGCGTGAAGGGCTGCTGCGCGAGCGGCACGCCCCGGATCGCAGACGTCGCCTCTCCCATTCTGGCCTCGAATCTGCCCTCATTCACTGCCATCGGTTGCTGCGGGTCGGATCATTGCTGCAGCCCTCCCTTCGCAGACCCCGTCACCGAAAAGGCGACGGCGGATCGTGGCACCGCTGACGTCACAGCGGTCTGCTGCTGTGAGCTTCTGCCGCGGCAGATTCCACCGGCCAACCTAGAGTCCGGCGGATTCTCCGGCCGGCGCGAGATCGTCCGATCGTGGGCGAGCGTGGATGCGGCTCTGCCCGTGGCCTGGTTGCCGCCGTTGAACGGGCGGCACGATGGCGTGCAGTCGCTGGCCTTCGCTCAGGAATCGGCAGCCACAATTCCATCGCGCCCGGTGCGGGTGCTCTATGGGGTCTGGCGGAATTGAGTCGCTCGACATCTCCGGTCGAGCCGTGCTGGCACACGTCGTGTCGGCACTGATTCAATTTCCTGTCTGATTTCAAGGAGCTTTCTCATGTCTGCATTGTTGCTTTGGACTGCGTTCTTTCTGGCCCCGATGAGCACTGCCACGCCGCAGGCTGGCTGTGGGGCGTGCGACTGCTGCGGCTGCTGCGAGAGCGGCGTGTGTGTCTGCAAGGACTGCACCTGCTGCTGCTGTCAGGCCGACTGCTGCGACACGGGCGGGTGCTGCACCCGCTAGCCGTTGACGGGTTTGAGCCGGCTTCTGGCCGGCATGCGTTTCACCGGCCGGGCGGCCTCAGCCGCTCGGCCGGTCTTTTTGGTCCATCGTCTGGACTGCTACCATCAGAACCATGACGTCGGCCCGCTGCCCTGTCTGTGAGGGCGAAACCCTCGAGATCCGCGCAAAACTGATCTGCCGCTCATGCGGCATGATCCTCGAAACATGCTGCGAGGGCGGGCCCATGGGACCGGGGGATTCCTGCCCGCGGCCGCCTGCATCACCGGCACCATCGTTGCCACCGGAAGAAACTCGCCGCGGCTGAGTTTTTCGACCGGGAAAGATCGATCTTCTGGTGTGAGTTTGCCTGTCGCGCAAACCCTGGCGATCGCGGTGAGATGCCACGTACGGCTCCGCGATCTGCCTCGGTGAGGCGGCAGGCGACTCGGCCGGGTTGATTGCGGCGGACGTTCACCGACTGGGGGTGGACTCCTCGCGATGCCTGGAAACGTGTTTGCAAAACGTTTTGCCTGTTTATTCCTCTGGAGGTTCCTGTGAAGAAGCGTTTGACTTTCGGCTTCCTGCCTTGGGTGGCCGCCGCCGGCGTCTGTGTCGTTGGTGGTTTTGTTCGCGGTGACGACGCCGCGACGAGTGTTCCGGCTGATGGTTCCGTCCTGGTGGGCGGTGCCGATGCCGCTGCGGCCGCTCCGGCCGAAGCTGCGGCCATCGACGGCGCTGCCGCCGACGCCTGCATGAAGACGGTGAAGGTGTGGAAGATGGTCCCGGAGATCCGGGAAGTTGAGAGCACGGAGTGGGCGACCGAGGTGCGTGAGCGTTCGTTCACGGTCAC
>JBBAVO010000067.1:0-13017 GCA_040397635.1 Pirellulales bacterium | reverse complement strand
AGGTAGTCGGCCGTGACGCTCATCGCCTCATTGAAGTAGAAGTCTCGCTTCACGACTGGCCGCCGCTGGGCGTCCATCTCTTCTTCGAGCTTCTTCTCCTCGTCCTCGGCGGCCTTCCCCTCGTTCCACTGACGATCGAATTCCGACTCGACGAGCGAGATGGTCTTTTCGCTCTTTCGCTTCTCGTACTGCGCGATGTCCTTCTGGACCTTGGTGAAGTCTTCGCTCTTCGCGATCCGCGCCGTGGAACGCTCCTTGAGGGCCCGGAGCATGTCATCGGTCACACGGCCGCTCGCCTGAAAGGCCGCGGGCGGCACCTTGTCGAAAGCGATCGCGTGATCGAGATCCGACTCGCCCACCGGCAGGTGCGTGGTGATGCTCGGCAGTTCGACGTCGCTCTTCACTCCTTCCAACTGCGTGCTGGCGCCCAGCGGCCGGTAGAACTGCTGCATCGTGATCTTGATGGCACCGAGCGAAGGGGCGTTTGGCAGCCGCTGGAAGAGCTGGCGACCGAGGTCGAGCAGACTCTGCACCGTGCCCTTGCCGTGCGTTGCCTTGTCGCCGATGACGAGCCCACGGCGGTAGTCCTGAATCGCGCCTGCCACGATCTCGCTGGCGCTGGCGCTGAACTTGTTCGTGAGCACCACCAGCGGCCCGTCCCACGACACGCCCGGATCGACGTCGTCGTACTGCTGCACCCGCTTGTCGGCATCCTTGATCTGCACCACGGGGCCGGTGTCGATGAACAGGCCCGTCAGCGAAATCGATTCTGGCAGCGAGCCGCCGCCGTTGTTCCGCAGATCGAGCACCACGCAGTCGACCCCCTTCTGCTTGAACTCCTCGATCAGCCGTTTGCAGTCGCGGGTGCTGCTCTTGTAATCGGCCTGTCCCTGTCGGGCGCCGTCCATGTCCATGTAGAAGCTGGGCAGGTTGATCACACCGATCCGCCAGGGCGAGCCGTCCGGCTTCTTGCCGTCCTCGACGATTTCACCACGGGCCTCAGCATCCTTGAGTTCGATCTTGTCTCGCGTGATGTCGTAGATCTTGGGAACCGTCTCCCCCACCGGGATCACCTTGAGGCGGACGATCGTGCCCCGCTTGCCGCGGATCAGCTTCACCACCTCATTGAGGTTCATGTCGACGACATCGACCATTTCCCCTTGCTGTCCCTGGCCAACGCCCACGACGCGGTCCTTCTTCTTCAGTCGGCCGTCGCGGTCGGCGGCGCCGCCGGGTGTGAGTTCCATGATGGTTGTGTAGCCATCTTCGCCCTTGAGCTGGGCGCCGATGCCGTCGAGCTGTAGTCGCATGGCGATGGCGAAGTTTTCCTGGGTGCCGGGCGACATGAAGCTCGTGTGGGGATCGAGGCTGCTGGTGAGCGCGGTGAGGTAGGTCTCAAGCAGTTCGTCGGCCGTCATCTGATGCATCCGTTTGGCGAAGCTCTTGTAGCGACGGAGGAGCTTGTCCTTCGCCTCCTCAGGGGATGTCTTCTCCATCTTCTGGATGAGCAGGTCGTATTTGATCCGCTTCCGCCAGTTGTCCTCGGCCTCGGCCTCGCTCTTGGCCCAGGCTGCAGCCTCACGGTCGATAACGATCGACTCCTGCTTGGTGAAGTCCTGCGGGCCGTTCACCATTTTTTCGATCAACGGCAGGCGTGCATCGACACGCTCGAGGAAGCGGTTGAACACCTCGTAGGCAAAGCTCACATCGCCTCGCTTGACGAGGTCGTCGAGGGAGTCCCGCTTTTGCATGAAGCCGTCGATGTCGCTCTGCAGGAAGTGCAGCTTCCAGGGGTCGAGCCCCTCCAGGAAGATCGTGAACCACCGCTTGGCAATATCGTCGTCGATCGGGTGCCGCAGAAAATGCTCCCGCTCCAGGTAGCTGCGGACGGCGAGGGTGATCTGCCGATCGTTTGGCCCCGGCTTGCTGGCCGCGGCGGGGGCGGCGGCGGTTCCAGCGGCGGACTGCCCGACGGCCGTGGGCGGCTGTTCGCCGCGGCTCGGCACGACAAAGGCGACCAACAGACAGGCCGCGAATACCGCCGACAGTTGCCAGCCGGCGTGGGTGGGACGATTGCCGCTCACGTGAATTGACTCCTTGCCTCAGGACGTTCCAACACTCTTGTTCAGCATTCTGATGAAGCCTTCTGACATTCTGACGAATCGACCGGTTTCTGACGAGATGTTCTTTGCTGCCCGAAAAGGCCTCTCAGACAACTTTTCCGCCCCCGTCGGCCCCGCAGGCGTCAGGATACGGCCTCGGCTGGGAATGCGACCGCAGCGCGATCGATCAGCGTCTGCGCTACGAGCCGATCGGCCCCAAGTCGCTGGACCTGCACCCACTCAATCCCAGGATGTTCCCGGCGACCGCGATCCACAGCGGCGTTCACCTGCTCTTCTACGTGACCGCGGAAGAGAAGGTGCGGTTGCACGACGACACGGCGGACCGGAACACTGTTCCCGTCGCTTTTCCCTGCTCCAACTCCGCCAGCCGCATTCACAATTGCTTCATCGAGCGTTGGCCGGGCCGCGGCCACGAAACCCAGCTCGATGCGTGATCGGTATGGAGCAGCGGACTCCGTTGGCACGTTCAACTGGTCCTCATCCTGGTTCTGGTTTTGGCAGGACGCCACGGCGAAATCGTGCAACTGCCGATGAGCCGTCGGATCGCTCGACCCGCGGCCGATCATCAGCAGGACCGTGTTTTCCTTGGGCACCGGGGCGAGCGGTGCCAGAGCCTCCCGGCGGCGCTGCTGCGTGAGCGCCACGATGTCGGGATGACAGCCCAGCGCATCGGCCTGTCGCACGACAAGCCCGGCCCGCATGGCCCCCTCGCGGACCGCCTCGGGCACATCCCGTCGGGCATGCCCTGCCGTGAAAAGCAGCAGTGGGGCAGCCACGACCTCCGTGCACCCCCGAGCCGCCAATCGCTCGAGCGCCTCGCCGATCGACGGGCCGATCACCTCCAGGAATCCGAGTTCCACGGCGACATCCGGCAGCATCCCCGCCACCAGTGCCGCGATCTGACGCGTCTCCTCGGCCCCCACCGGATCGGCCGTCCCATGCCCCACGACCACCACGCCCCGCGTTCGCCCGGCTCGCCAGCCGCGGGCATCCGGAGCCACCTCCCCCGGGCGAGTTCCCAACCGATTTCCCACCGCGGACCGACGAAACAGCCCACGGAATGGGCTTTTCACGAGGCGGGCAACGGCACGGGCAGAGAGGTAGGGCACGTCGGGAGACCTTTCTGGAAGCGACTTTCCCGGCCAAAGCCGGTAGAGCAGTCAGTGGTCCAGTTCCATCAGGGACCAATCAAATTTATAGTGATGGAAGTGGAAAAGCCACGTCCCTCCCGCTCTGCCCCGCCGCCCTGCCGATTCCGTCCCCTCCGTCCGAGAGCTCCAACGTGTCGAGCGCATCGGTTTCCATTCCGCACATCGACTCGGTTCCCGCTGCGCTCATGCTGCGGATCGCCGGCCGCCCGGGGCCGACGTTCGTGCTCAATCCCGCCCACGACAACACGCTCGGCCGCTCGCCCGAGGCCTCGATCGTGGTGGCCGACCGACTCGCCAGTCGCACGCATGCCGCCGTGCGTTTTGATGCGTCACGCAGCATCTGGATGCTGCACGATCTGGGCAGCCGCAACGGCACCTGCCTCGACGGCGTGGCGGTCACTTCGGCGGCGATCTCGGACGGCGGCGTGGTCCGCGTGGGAACATCGGAACTCGTCTTCAAACACCTGCCAGCCCCAACGAGCACACCACCGGCCGCGGATCGCGGACAGTTTGTCCGCTGTCGCCCGGTGGCCGAACTCGAGGGCAGCATCCTGCGACGGTCGTCGATCGGCTCGACCGACGACGCGAGGCGGCCGCTGCTCCTCTACCAAGCCAGCATCCGACTACTCACTTCGCGGAGCATCCGCGAAGTGATCGAGGCCACGCTGGAACTGGCAACGCAGCATTCAGGCGCCGCCAGCGTCGGCTGGTTTCGCGTGAGCAACGACTCCCGGCTGGAGCCGGTCTGCGTTGTGCCGCCCGGCAGTGCGCTGGCCACCCTCGTCGGCGACTCGACGGCGCGGCTGGTCGTGCGGGATGGCAATGCCGTCTGGCTGGCGGCCTCGCACGACGACGACGCCACGCACGAGTCCGAGCCGGATATCGCCTGCGTGCCGATCGTCGAGCGAGAGCGGGTGCATGCGGCGATCGTTGCTTCGGCTCCGCCCGGCTCGATACGGAATGCCGACTTCGACTTCCTCGTGGCGCTGGCCAGCCTCGCCTCCGCAGCCTGCGCCGGTCATGCCGGCGCCGCCGCGGGCCGCGCGACCTCCGCAGTTGACCTGGGCTCGCTGCAGACGGTGGGCCTCGACTCGATCGTGATGCTCGATGCGATCGATCAGTCGGCCGGTGCGACGATCGCAGGATATGGCGGCCTGCTGGATGGAACGGTCGCAATCAACGAGGCGAACCTGCGGCAGTTGGTTTCGCAGGCCGCGTTGCCAGGGAGCGAACAGGAGCCCGCGGCGACTCGGATCGGTTCATTCGTCGCCGAGACCGGCACGCTCAAGCTCGAAGACTGGCAGCGGATCCTCGTGATCGAGGCCTTGCGCAGGAGCGGCGGAAGCGTGCCGAACGCCGCGGCGGAACTCGGCATCAGCCGCGCCACGCTCTACCGGAAGCTCGAACTCTACGGCCTGACGCGAGAGTCGTAGCGGCGAGGAGTTTTGCCAGACCGACAAACGATACTCCGCCCCCCGTGGCGGCAAGTTTTTAACTTGTTCGTGTCCCCGCCTTGGATTCCACACGTTAAAAACTCGTGGCCACGGGCAGAACTCCTCCGGCCACATCAACGCTCGGCAGCGTTGCCGAGCCGGGGCAGGAGCGTGGCCACGAATACGAGCACCGCAACCGCCACCACGTAGGGGAGCGTGTGCGCGACGTTCATCGCGAACAGCATCGAGCCCACAAAGGGGCCGAGGATGCGGCCGAGCGACGCAAACGACTGGTTGACGCCGAGCACCTCCCCCTGCCGGTCGGCATCGGCACTCTTCGAGATGAGCGCCGACACCGAGGGATTCACGAAGGCGAAGCCGGCCACCGCCAAGGCGGCCGCCGCGTAGAAGAGCTTGTCGAGCGGCCAGCCACGTGCGGCAGCCCCGCCGTGCACGGCCCAGGCCACGAGCCCCACGCCCCCGAGCCCGAGGATCATGAGCGTGATGCCCGTCGCAAGCAGTCGTGTCTCGGGTAGTCGTTTGGCCAGCGGGCGATAGAAACCGCCCGCCAGCATCAGCATCAGGCCGATGAAGGCGAAGACAAGGAAGTTGCCGTCGTCCGACATGCTGAAGGCCGACTCGGTCAGCCGTGCCAGCGTGGCCTCGAAATTGGCAAACGAGAAGATCGTCAGGAAGTAGATGAGCACGAGCGTGCCGACCCGCGGCATCCCGAGGACGGCAGCCGTGCGGGACATGCTGGGAAACTCCTTCGCAGCGCGTGCCCCCGGCCGACGCGTCTCCTTGAAGACGAAGATTGCGATCAGCAGTGCGATGAACGAAAGCATCGACGCCAGCGCCCCCACGCCCCATGGCTGCTGCTTGAAGAGGGCCAGGCCGAAGTAGGCGATCAGTGGTCCGAGCGTGAAACCTGCACCAAACGCGATGCCGATGAGGGCCATCCCCCGGGCGCGGTTCTCCGGGGTGGTGCAGTCGGCGATCACTGCCGCGGCGGTGCCGACGCTCGCGCCCGCGATGCCCGCGCCGACTCGCGACAGGAACATGATCGCGAGCGCCGTTGTGGCGTGGTCGGCGGGAAACGTCACGGCATAGCCGTAGAGGGCGTAGAAGATGACCGACCCCAACAGGCTCAGGAGCAGCATGGGCCGCCGGCCGATCGAATCGGAGATGCGACCCCACATCGGGCTGAAGATGAACTGCATCAGCGAGAAGACTGAAAACAGGATCCCGATCGTGGCCCCGATGGCGATCGGCGAGAGGCCCAGAGCCGTGAGGTAGGGCTCCGCCTGCCTCGGCATCACCGGCAGCACGATGCCGAAGCCGAGCAGGTCGATGAACACCGTGAGGAACACGATCAGCAGCGCACCGCGGTGGGCCGGTGCGGCGGACGCAGCCTGATCGGCAGATGTGGATGCCAAAGGGGAAGGCGAAGAGGCGGGCATGTGGGATCCGGGGAGGGCACGAAGGTCTGGGGCAAAAGCTCTTGGGCTGCAGAAGACCGCGTCGATGATGACAAGGGGGCTGGTGCTACACTGTGCCGCGATGGACGACAGCCAGATTTCCGACCGTCGCAGCCCGCCGCAGAACGCCATGAGCGTGTCGGAGGTCACGTCGCGCGTCAAGGAGCACCTCGAGTCGCGGTTCTCCGACGTCTGGGTCACCGGCGAAATCAGCAATCTGGTGCGAGCATCGTCCGGCCATATCTACCTGTCGCTCAAGGATGAATCGGCCCTTCTCCGCGGCGTGGTCTGGCGGGGTGCGATCCCGCTGCTTGCCATCGAGCCCGTGGACGGCCTGCAGGTCATCTGCCACGGCCGACTCGAGCTCTACCCACCACGCGGCACCTACCAGCTCACGATCGACCGGCTCCACGCGGTGGGCACCGGCAGCCTCGAGGCGCGGCTCAAGAAACTGCATGCCGCGCTCGAACGTGAGGGCATCTTCGCGCCGGGCCGCAAGCGGCCGATCCCAGCATTCCCACGTCGAATCGCGGTGGTCACAAGCCCCACGGGGGCGGCCATCGCGGATTTCCTCACCACGCTGTTCTCGCGATGGAGGTCCGCCGAGGTGATCGTCGTGCCCTCGCGGGTGCAGGGGGCCGGCGCGGCCGAGGAACTGGCCACGGCCCTCGCACGTGCCGCCCAACTCGTGCCCGCCGTGGACGTGATCGCGTTGGTCCGCGGCGGCGGCAGTCTCGAAGATCTCTGGAGTTTCAACGAGGAGGTGCTGGTGCGGGCGATCTTCGCCTCGCCGGTGCCGGTCGTGTCGGGAGTGGGGCACGAGATCGACGTCACGCTCGCCGACCTCGTCGCCGATCTCCGTGCGCTGACGCCAACCGATGCCGCCGTCAGGGTCTCACCCGATGGCCAGCAGGTGGCCGCCACGCTCGATATGATGGGCACGCGGCTGCAGTCGGGACTCCTGCGCCGGATCGAGATGGCCCGCGACCGCATCGGCCAACTGGCCCGCTCACGGATCTTCGCCGACCCCGAGCGACTCGTCCGCGACCGGGCCGCCACGCTCGATCAGCAGGGGGCGAGGCTCCATCGGCTCGCGACTGCAGCAGTCGATCGCGGCCGCGAACGGCTGGCCGCCGCGGCCGCCCGACTCGAAGCCGGCAGCCCGCTCAAGCTGCTGGCCCGCGGCTGGTCGGTGACATGGATCGATGCAGAACCGGCCCAGCCGCCAGCAGCTCTCAAGTCGGTGGCGGGCGTGGAGCCTGGCGCTGCAATCGTCACGCAGTTGACCGATGGAAAACTCTGGAGCCGTGTGGAAAGGATCTCGTCCGATGCCCAGCACACCTGAACCGCACCAGGCTGAACCGCACCAGGCTGAACCGCACCAACCTGAACAGCAGCCGTCTGAACAGAGGCGACAGGCCGACCAGGCCGAAAACTCAGCCCAGCCCTCCCAGCCGGCAGCGGTACCATTCGAGACGTCGCTGACGGAACTGAACGACCTCGTCAATCGCCTGGAGTCGGGCGGCCTGGGACTCTCTGACTCGATCGGAGCCTATGAGCGGGGCGTGGCGATCCTGCGACGCCTGCACGAGCAGCTGGCGGATGTCGAGGAACGTGTGCGGCTGCTGGTCAGAATCGATGATCAGGGGCGGCCGATCTTGGAAGGGATCGGATCGGGGGCGACATCGCCTGAAAAAACAGAACGGAAGACAGGCGAAGGTTCGACCACCGACAGCGACGCTCCCGCTCGACGCGTGACCCGTCCCGCGTCCCGGACGGGCCGACCCAAGCGGCTGCCCGGGATGGACGATGCCGGATAGGACGGCTAATCTGCAGCGCTTTCTACGCCAACCATCTTGGATGCCAGGATCGAAGTGAGCGACGCTGCAGATCTCGACGCGACAGTCATGCGGTCTCTGGAGAGGGTCCGCACCTTCATCGATGCCCGCCTCGATGCGGCGATTGAGATGTCTCCGGAAGCATCTCCGCGGCTCTGTGACGCGATGCGGTATGCCCTGCTGGCACCTGGCAAACGGCTGCGGCCGGCGCTGGTGCTGTGGGCCGCATCGGCATGCAACGGCGACGCCTCCGGGAAGTCATGCGAGCAGGCCTGGGAGGCCGCCTCTCCCGCGGCGGTGGCCGTGGAAATGATCCATGCCTACTCACTCGTGCACGATGACCTGCCGGCGATGGACGACGACGATCTCCGCAGGGGCCGCCCCACCTGCCACCGCCAATTTGACGAGGCGACCGCCATTCTTTGTGGCGATGCCCTCCAGGCCCTCGCCTTTGAAAAGATCGCAGCGGGCATGCCGACGCCGGTCGCCGCAGAGGGCTGTCGCGTGCTGGCCCATGCGGCCGGCGGCGCGGCGCTGGTGGGCGGTCAGGCCGACGACCTGGCGGCGGAACGCGGCTGGGTTGGCGACATGACCGCCGCCCCGGCCTCCGAGCAGGTGGCATGGCTCGAGCGGATCCACCGGCGCAAAACCGGGGCTCTCTTCAGCGCCGCACTTGACCTCGGCGGCCTGTCGGTAGCCGCCAGCCAGGAACAGCGCGGCATGCTGGCGGCGTTTGGACGAGCCTTCGGGCTCGCCTTCCAGATCGCCGACGACATCCTCGACGCTGAAGGCACCGAGGAGGCGGTCGGCAAGCGGGTCGGCAAGGACGTGGAACGCGGCAAGCTCACGTTTCCCTCGGTTATCGGGCTCGAGGCGAGCCGGGAGCGGGGCAACGCCCTCGCCCGGGAGGCCGTGGCGGCCGTGTCCCATATCGGCCCGGCGTCCGCAGATCTTGCCCGGCTTGCCCACTGGATCATCCGCCGGAATCACTGACCAAAAACCGGTCCGACGGCTGCCAAAACGGTCCCCGCGGGTATAACAAGGTTGTCAGGCAGCCCAAACCCCCAAGGGCGGGAACAGGATGTTCCCGTGAACCATGGCCGCGATCCTCCCGTCCATCATGTCGCCCCGCGATCTCCATGGGCTCTCGCCTGAGCAGCTTGAGCAGCTCGCCGCCGAGATGCGCAAGGCGCTCTGCGAAGTCGCGGCCAGCCGCACGGCCCACTTTGCCTCCAACCTGGGCGTGGTGGAACTCTGCCTGGCGTTGCACCGGGTCTTCGACTTCAGCCGCGATCGGCTCATCTGGGACACGGGCCACCAGATCTATCCGCACAAGCTGATCACCGGACGCTTTGGTCGCTTCGGCACGATTCGCACCAAGGGCGGCCTGATGGGCTACCCGAATCCCGACGAGAGCCCCTACGACCTCTTCATGACAGGCCACGCCGGCTCGAGCGTGTCAACGGCCCTTGGGCTCGCCAGCGGCGACGACCTCTGCGGCCGCGGCGATCGCCACTCGGTGGCCGTGATCGGCGACGGCGCGCTCCCCTCCGGCATCGTGTTCGAGGCCCTCAATAACGCCGGCTTTCTCAAGAAGAAGTTGATCATCGTCCTCAACGACAACCGGATGTCGATCTGCCCGCGTGTCGGTGCCTTGGCCGAATATCTCGACGTGATTCGCACCAACCCCTGGTATCGCGGCCTTCGCAATCAGGCGAAGGAGGTTATCAAGGGCGTGCCCATGGTGGGCGGTCAGATGGAGCGGATGATCGTGAACGTCAAGGACTCGCTGAAGGCGACGCTCCACGGCGGCATGCTCTTCGAATCGTTGGGGGTGCGGTACTTCGGCCCGGTCGAGGGCCATTCGCTGCCAAACCTGATCCGCTACCTGGAACTGGTCAAGGATGAGGATGGGCCAATCCTGCTGCACGTGCTGACCGAGAAGGGGCACGGCTTCAAACCGGCCGAGGATGACCCGGTCTTCTTTCACACACCGGCTCCGTTCGAGTGCGACGACGACGACTGCATCGTCTCCATCAAGAAGTCCTCCGCCCGCGCCTACACCGACACGGCCAGCGCCGCCATCGGCGACTGCATGCGGCGGGACGAGCGGGTGACGGTTCTCACGGCGGCCATGTGCCAGGGCAACAAACTCGAAAAGGTCCGCGAGGAATTCCCCACGCGATTCTTCGACGTGGGCATCTGTGAATCGCACGCTGTCGCCTTCGCCGCGGGACAGGCCAAGGTGGGCTGCCGGCCGATCGTCGATATCTACAGCACCTTCCTGCAGCGGTCGTTCGACCAGATTTTCCAGGAGGTCTGCCTGCAGAACCTTCCGGTGATCTTCATGCTCGACCGTGCTGGTCTCACCGGCCCCGACGGCCCCACGCACCACGGCTCCTTCGATCTGGGCTATCTCCGGCTGTTTCCCAACCTCGCGGTACTGGCTCCCGGCGATGAGCACGACCTCACCGCCATGCTCGACTGGGCGCTCACGCAGAAGGGGCCGGTGGCAATCCGGTATCCCAAGGCGGTGGTCGAACGCCACGCCGGCGAACGTCCACCGATCGAACTCGGCCGGGCCGAAATGCTCGTCGAGGGGCACGACGGCCTCATCGTCGCCTGTGGCACGCTCCTTGGCGGGGCCCTCGAAGCGGCAGCCAGGCTCCGAGAGGAAGGACTCGAGGTGGGCGTGGTCAATGCCCGGTTCGTCAAGCCAATGGATACCCGGCTGCCGGAGTGGATCGAGGCGGCGCCGTGGGTTGTGACTGTCGAGGAGAATGCCCTGCAGACGGGCTTTGGCAGCGCTGTGCTCGAGACCGTCAACGATGCGGGGGTTCATGCGGGCCCCATCAAGCGGTTGGGAATCCCCGACCGATTCGTGGAGCATGGCGAGCGGGCCGAACTGCTGGCCGATCTGGGCCTTGATGCCGGCGGCATCGCGGCCGCCTGCCGCCACTTGGCAGGGCGCCAACTGTCTGGTCGCCAACTGTCTGATCGCCAACTGTCTGGTCGCCAACTGTCTGATCGTTTGGCGACCGACGCCGCCACGTTGCACCGGTAGCGCCGCACACCGTCAACCGTGCACCAAACCAACGTGCACCAGACTGACGCACTTTCCAGACACGCATTCCTCCCCCGGCACGCGAATCATGAGCGGTCTCTCCAGGTTGCTTCCCAAGCACGCCTCGCCGCGGCAACTCAATCTGGTGATTGCCGGCTCCAGCGAAGTGCCATCGGTCGTGACGGAGGCCCGCCGCCTTCAGGTGGAGTTGGAGAAGGCTGGCCATCGCGTCACCTCCCGGCTTGCGCTGCCGGGCGACTGGGGGGTCGGCCGGTTCCATCCGGATGACGCTGCGACGGCCGACCTGGTGCTGGTGCTCGGCGGGGACGGCACGATTCTGCGAACGGCCCGCTGGATGGGCTATGAGCAGGTGCCCGTGCTCGGCGTCAACCTCGGCACCCTCGGCTTCCTCGCCGATTTTTCGATTCTCGAACTGGATTCGGCACTCGATGACATTGCCGGCGGTCAGTTCCGGATCGTCGAGCATCTCATGTTCGAGACCGAGGTGATCCGCGACAACGTGACGATCCACCGCGAACTGGGGCTCAATGAAACATCGATTCTCGCCGGCCCCCCATTCTCGATGATCGAGATCTGCCTGTTCGTGGATGGGGAGGTTGCCACCACCTACCGCTCCGACGGCCTGATCGTGAGCACTCCGGTCGGTTCGACCGCCTACAACCTCTCGGCCGGTGGCCCGATCGTCCGCAAGGACCTCGACGCGTTCGTCTTCACTCCGCTCAATCCCCATACGCTGACCAACCGCACCGTCGTCGATTCGGCGACGCGGCATTTCGAACTGCTCGTCCCGCGGCCCAACGAGGGCTCCGCCTGTGTGGTGGACGGACGGCTGATCACCAGCGTCGCGGCCGCTGACCGGGTGCGGATCCGCCGAGCAACGCCTCGGTTCATGCTCATCGAAACACGCACGCACGGCTACTACCGCACGCTTCGCGACAAACTCCATTGGGGTGGAGGCATCCACGGCACGGGGTTGCGGGCGCCACGCGCCGGCGAGGTGCCCAGCACTGGCGAGCCATCCGACGGAGGTGTTTTGTGACGCACTCCTCGTGGCACCGCGCGGTCGCGTTGCCGATTCTCTGGCTGCTGGGCGTCTGCGCCGCGGCCGGCCTTGCCGCCGACACCGCTGCTCCAAGGCCGCCGCAGGTGACGCTCGAATACCACTTCCAGCCGGGCGAGAAACTCGACATGGATGTGTCGCACCGCGCGGTCACCGAAACCACGGTGGGCGCCACATCGCAGGCGACGGAAACGGCCACCGACTCGCGAAAGACCTGGACCGTGGTGGCGGTGAACGATGCCGGACACGCCACGCTCGAGCACTCGGTGGACGACGTGACGATGACCTCCCGCACCAGCGACCGTGGCCAGATCCGCTGGAGCAGCAGCGGCGACGAGCCTGCACCGCCGGGATATGAGCAGGTGAAGGCGAGCCTCGGCGTGCCGCTCTCGCGGCTGGTGGTGGACCGCAGCGGCCGCGTACTCGATCGCCAAGATCTCCGCCCCTGCCCGCCCTCCAGCACGGGAGACCTCGTGGTCGTGCCCTTGCCGGAGGGAGCGGTGGCTGAAGGGACCGAGTGGACCGTGCCGCAGGAGGTGGTCGTGGAGGTCGCCGGTGGACCGCGGAAGGCGGTCCGCACACGTCTCCGCTATCAGATCGCGTCGATCAAAGACGGCGTCGCGACGATCCGCGTAGACACCACGGTCCTCACACCGATCGACGACCCGCGGCTCGAATCCCGACTGCTCGAACGGATCTGGAACGGCACGATCGAGTTTGACATCGACCGCGGCCGCGTACTCCGCCGGGCCACCGGCATCGACCGCCGCGTCGTCGGCTTCGAAGGCCCGGAGTCGAGCGTCCGCTACAAGTCGAGCCTCGAAGAGCGGCTGGTGGAGAAGCGGTAGG
>JBBAVO010000066.1:0-13120 GCA_040397635.1 Pirellulales bacterium | reverse complement strand
AACTGCATCGCACGTTTGATGTGATCCTGCCTCCCTGGCAGGACGACGTGCGGGAAGTGGTCGCTACCCTCATCCCCCGAACCACACGCGCATGAACCGTCGAGTCTCCAAAGTCTTTGTGCCGAGCCGCATTTCCTGACCCGTTTTCAACACGAAAAAACCGTCACCATGAACGTCACCCCGACCGCGATTCCCGACGTGTTGATCCTGACGCCGAAGGTGTTTGGCGACAGCCGCGGATTCTTCTTCGAGAGCTTCAACCAACGGACGTTCGAGGCTGCCATCGGCGGCCCGGCGGTGTTTGTTCAGGACAACCACAGCCGCAGCGGTCGCGGCGTGCTGCGCGGCCTGCACTATCAGGTCGAGCAGCCGCAGGGAAAGCTCGTGCGGGTGGTGGCCGGCGCGGTATTCGACGTGGCCGTAGACATCCGGCCAGGTTCGCCCACCTTCGGCCGCTGGGTGGGCGTGGAACTGACAGCGGACAACAAGCAGCAGGTCTGGATTCCGCCGGGACTGGCCCACGGATTTCTCGTGCTCTCCGACACCGCGGAATTTCTCTATAAGACCACCGACTATTATTCGCCCGCGCACGAGCGGTGCGTGCTCTGGAACGATCCCGTGCTCGACATTCGCTGGCCGCTTGCGGAACCACCGATCCTCTCCAGCAAGGACGCGGCCGGTTTGTCTTTCACTGTCGCCACGGCCGGCTGATCCTCAGCCTCCGCCGGACCCCTGCACGAACACGCCGGGCTCGCGAAGTGTCTCATGCAGCCGTCTCGCACGGTGAATGGGCGTCGGAGCCGAGCGAAAAGTCCGGTTTTGCCGATTTTTACGGTCATTGCAACGAAGGTCTGGTGCTTTGCCGAACACAGGCCCCAGGCCAGCCTCGCCATACCCTTGCTTGCCCATCTTATCCAAACTATTCTCCTTTCGGCCCGTGCAGTGACCCCCGGGCCGTTCCGCACCGTACTGAAGTCGATGTGGCAGGTTGGAAACGGGCTTCCGAGATGCTGGTGAAAACGACAGGCACGATGGACGAACAACAGGGTGTCGGCGGCCCCGGTCTGGTGGTCGCCCGACATGCGCCTGCGCGGGCGGCAGTGCCTCTCCAGGCAGGCCCGCTCGCGCCGGTCACCGTTGTGATCGTCAACCACAATGCCGGCCACGTGCTCATCGATTGCCTCCGGGCAGCACTCAGTCAGGCCAGCGAGGTCGTGCTTGTTGACAACGCCTCCCGGCCAGACAGCTTCGAGCCGCTGATCGCGCCCCTTGAGTCGCATCCGCGACTGCATCTGATCCGCTCGGCGGAGAATCGCGGCTTTGCCGTTGGCTGCAACCTGGGGGCGGAGCTTTCGACCCAACCGCTCGTGCTCTTCCTCAACCCCGACTGCGTGGTTGGCGATCAGTCGCTGGACCGCTTGTGCGCGGCACTCCAGGAGCAACCCCTAGCCGGGATGGCGGGTGGCCTCCTCACCTACCCCGATGGCCGCGAGCAGGGGGGTGGTCGCCGTGCCGTCCCCACGCCGTGGCGGTCTTTCGTGCGGGCCTTCGGCCTGGCGCGACTGTCGCAGCGTTGGCCGAAGCTGTTCAATGACTTCCACCTGCACTGCCAGCCACTGCCAGAGGCGCCGATCCAGGTCGAGGCCATCTCCGGCGCCTGCATGCTCGTCAAACGTGAGGCCGTCGATGACTTCGGCCTGATGGACGAAGGCTATTTCCTGCACTGCGAGGATCTCGACCTTTGCATACGAGCCCGAGCCCATGGCTGGCAGATCCTCTTCGTGCCCGATGCGCCGATCGTCCATCACAAAGGTGGCTGCAGCCATGAACGGCCCATCTTTGTGGAATGGCACAAGCACCGAGGCATGGTCCGCTTCTACAGGAAGCACTTCCGCCACCAGTATCCAGCCGGACTCATGGAACTCGTGACGATCGGCGTGTGGCTGCGTTTTGCGGCGATAGCGGCACGGAAGCAGACAGCCGCCCTCTGGCAACGCGTTCGGGCACAGAGAACGCCAGCCGTGTGGGCCACCAGATCGGCGGTCGATCAGACGCCGCTCGACGTGGCCGTCATGCCGGTCATCGTCTCGAACCGTCCGCTCACCTCCTGACCGTTCGGCCGTTGGCGATGCACCGCGAACCCCACCCGGCACGGAACAGCGGTGCCGCCGAGGCGGCCGGCGTCTTCGGCGCCACGAGTTTTGTCGGGCAGTCGGTGCTCGCGCGGCTCCAGACATCCAGTCTTCAGGCATCGAGTATCGAGGCAGGCTCACGCGACGCGTCTGACGCGACGACCGCCAGCAGCGTGGTCTCGCCGGTATTTGCCTTTTCCCGCCGGGCTACCCTGCCGCCCACAACGACCGCAGCCACCTCTCTCCGCTGGCAGCAGCTGCCCGTCAGCCCCGGCGCGTGGCAGGCCTCGATCCCGCACTGGATTGCCGTCTGTCCACTGTGGGCAGTCGCCGAGCATTTTCCGCTGCTGGAGGCCGCGGGTGCTAGGCGGCTCGTGGCCCTGTCGTCGACAAGCCGCTTCACCAAACGCGACTCCGCCGCCGCGTCAGAGCGGGCGATCGCCGCGCGACTGGCGGCCGCCGAGGAAGAGGTGCTCGACTGGGCGCGGACCCGTGGCGTTGCGGCCACCATCCTGCGGCCCACGATGATCTACGACGGCATCCACGACCAGAATGTCGCCCGTATCGCCCGGTTCATCCGCCGCTTCGGCTGCTACCCGGTCGCCGGCGCCGCGGGGGGCCTGCGGCAGCCCGTCCATGCCGACGACGTCGCTGCGGCCTGCCAGTCTGTCCTGCAGTGCGACGAACTCAGCGAGACCTATGAGATCTCGGGCGGCGAAACACTTCCCTACCGCGAGATGGTCGGGCGAATTTTTGCCTGGCTCGAACGACCACCTCGGCTGGTGACGCTCCCGCTGCCACTGGTGCGGGCAGGCGGGACAGTCGTTCGGGCAGTCGGACCACTGGTGCGGATCATGCCGGGGCTCGAGTCCCTGCCGACGATGGCCGCCCGCATGAACGAGGATCTCATCTTTGACCACGGGGCGGCTACACGGGATTTTGGCTTCCATCCGCGGGCTTTTTCGCTTCCCTTCCGGCCCGCTTCGAATCATGCTGCAGGCAGGCCAGACCAGATCCAGAGGCCCTGAACAGCCTATCCGCCATGCATACCACCACCGCCTCGAACCCGATCGGCAATCCCGCCGCTCACACCACGACCACGCCCCCGGTCGTCCGGCAGGCCGTGTTTCTGGCCTTCTTCGGCTTCATGCTCATCGTCCTCAATGGTCTCGTAGACAATGCCGCCATCGACGTGACCCTGATCCCCCGGCTGCTGGCCGCGCTGATCTTCCTGCTCGTGTCGGTCGTCGTCGTCAGCGTGCCGAGGATCAGCCGCCTGCTCGACTTCTCCGTGCTCGGCGAGCCGATCATTCCGCTCTTCGCCGGCTACGGGCTCGTCACCTGCGGGTCGCTGCTGGTGGCGGCCAACGTCTCGGCCGGCTTCACCGACGTCTTCCGCACGCTGGCGACTTTTCTCACGCTCTGCCTCTCCTGTCTGCTGCTGCCGATCGTGCCGCGGTGGCAGGAGCAGCTGCTGCGGGTCGTCGTCGTGGCCGGGCTCGTCGCCGTGGCGGTTGGCTGTTACGAGATCATCGCGAAGCTCGGTCTGGGCATTCATGGCCGCAGGGCGATGGAACAGATCACGGGGCTGATGTCGAGCGTGAATCTCTATGCCGGCATCCTCACCCTGATCCTGCCCTGGTGCCTCTGCGGGGCGGTGGTCCTCCGCGGGGCGGGGCGGTGGCTGGCGGCCGTGGCAGCCACCGCCATCGTCGCGATCGTCCTGCTCTTACAGTCGCGGGCCGCCTGGCTCGCGGTGCTTGCCGGAGCCACGGCTGCCATCGGTGTGCTGCTCGTCGCGCCGGCCCGATTCAACCTGTCGCGGCGGGCCCGCAATGGCCTGGCCGCCGCATGCCTGGGCGGACTTCTCGCGCTCGCGGGCGGCATCGCCACCGCTCCAGCCGACAACTTTTTCGCGCAGCGGTTCCGCAGCATCTTCATGGAATCGACCAATCCCGCCGCCCTGCCGCGGGAAGGTGGCCGGCTGATGATCTGGCGAATCACCTCACGGATGATCGCCGACCATCCGCTCACCGGCGTGGGAGCGGGCAACTTCACGGTCCGCCTCCACGAATACTTCGGCGACGACGACCTCGACTTCTCCAACGTGCATACCAACTGGGTGCAGCCCCACAACGATTTCCTCTGGGTGTTCGTGGAGAAGGGCGTGCTCGGCATCGCGCTCTTCGCGGGCTGCTTCATCGCCGCCTTCGCCGCCATCCGCACGATCCTGCGGAGCGACACGCCGCCGAACAGCCGCTGGCTGGCACTGGCGGCGTGCATGGGTCTCGTCTCCTACATCACTCTGTCGAGCTTCGATTTTCCGCTCGAACGCATCAACCATCAGGTCTATCTCGCCCTGCTCCTGGCGGTGATCACCGTGCTCAAGCATGCCGCGCAACCAGCGGCCGGCGGCGTTCCGGCCAGCGGGACCGCCCGGCTTAGAAGACTGGTGGCCGTGCCGCTGGTGCTCGCGGCCCTCGGGCTGGGCATTGTCTACTCGCTGGCGGCGGTCCGGCAGGAGAAGGACGTGATCGTGGCGCGGAAGGCCTGTGCAGAACGCAAGTGGGAGGAGATGCTCGCGGCCGCGAAGCGAGCCCGCACACCCTGGAAGACGCTCGATCCGCTGGTGAGCCCGGTGGCCTTTCTGGAGGGCATGGCCCACGTGCAGCTGGGCGAGGTGCCGGAGGGAATCGAGTGCCTGGAACAGGCGCGGATCGACAATCCCAACCGCATGTATGTCATCAACAATCTGGGCATCCTCTACGCCAGCACCGGCCGCTTCGACGAGGCGATCGAATGCTTCACCCTGGCGGCCAACCGCTATCCCCACCGGATCGAGCCATTCAACAATCTGGCCAACTGCCTGCTCGAAACAGGCCACCCCGCCGAGGCGATGGAACTCCTTGAGCAGATCCCGGACGAACTGCTGAACGACGGCATCCGCCGTAATCTGGCGCTCGCCCGCGAACAGGCCGCGGCCGCGCCAGCAGAGCCGGCCGAACCGACGGACGAACCCACCGACGACGCGCCCTAATGCCTCTCCCGTGGCAACAAGATTGCATCTTGTTGTTGTCGGATTCCGCAAGTTCAAAACGTGCGGCCACGGGTCTTATCCTTGGGTCGCGGTCAACGTACGGAGCATTGCCCCTCCTTCGCGGCACTTACAACTGCGTCGGATTCGGGGCGTCTCCATACACCGCCTTGGGATCGAACGCCTTGGCGTGCTCGGTGAATTCGAGCTTCGTGCCCTGCCCGCGTTCGGCCCCCACCGGCACCCGGCGGTAGAAGCAGGAGCGATAGCCGACGTGGCAGCTGGCGCCGCCGGCGATCTCGACCCGCAGCCAGACGCAGTCCTGATCGTCGTCGATCCGCATCTCGGCCACTTTCTGCACCAGCCCGCTGGTGGCTCCCTTGTGCCAGAGCTGCTGACGGCTGCGGCTCCAGTAGTGGGCCTCGCCTGTCTCGATCGTCTTGGCGAGCGCCTCGCGGTTCATCACGGCCACCATCAGCACCTCGCCGGAGGCATGATCGGTGGTCACACAGGGGATGAGGCCCTGCGGGTCGAACTTGGGAGCTAGTTCATGCCCCTCCTCCACCTGCTCGACGGAGGTTCTCTGGCCGAACGGCGAGCCGGGGGCGGGCGATGCGGATGCGGACACGGTGCGATGGCTCCTCGGATACGGTCTGGAACGTCTGGATCCGGTCTGGGCAGACCGGAGTCCTCTATTCAATCGGTTGACCGGTCGGTTATCCAGCCCCTACCCTTCCCGGTGGAGCCCGCCCACTCGAGGAGCCTTTTTCCATGGTCACGGTCGACATGCCCTGTGCGATGGTGCTGCGTCGTTGTCCCCGCGGTGTCGCGGGTGGATGGTACGGTGCGATGGGAACACTTCTGGTGCTGGCGGCCC
Source organism: Pirellulales bacterium (assembly GCA_040397635.1). Lineage (GTDB taxonomy): Bacteria > Planctomycetota > Planctomycetia > Pirellulales > UBA1268 > CAMCQY01. Next base: position 7,077 of record JBBAVO010000066.1, on the reverse strand, counting down.
CACTCATGCCAGCAACCGCCACCGCCGCCGACTGGCCCACCTTTCGCGGGGCAGACCGCACCGCCGTCGCTCCCGACACAGACCTTCTGGAAGCCTGGCCCGCCACTGGTCCCAGGCTCGTCTGGGAGGCCGCCGGGGCGGGCCGGGGCTATGCCAGCCCGGCGATCGCAGGCGATCGCATCTACACCCTCGGCGACGGCCTCTCCACCGCCGCTGACAAGGACGAATATCTCTCCTGTTTCGACCGCGAGACGGGCCGTCAGCTCTGGAAGACGAAGACCGGCCAGCCGTGGAACGAGGGTGCCGAGTCGTGGCAGGGTTCGCGGAGCACGCCCACGGTCGATGGCGACATGGTCTACGTGATCACGCCCCACGGCCAACTCGTGGCCTGTGCGACGGCCGACGGCAAGGAGCGGTTCCGCATCGATCTCAAGGCCCAATTTGGCGGCAAGAAGGACGATTCGTGGGGCTATAGCGAGTCGCCGCTCGTCGATGACAACCGGCTCGTCTGCACACCCGGCGGCGAGCAGGCCACGCTCGTGGCGCTCGACAAGAAGACGGGCAAGCCAATCTGGTCGTGCCCGATGAAGGGCGACCGCGGCGCCGGCCATTCTTCGGTCGTGATCAGCCAGCCACTATCAGGCAAGACTGGGGGCCGGAAGGTCTACATCCAGACGACTGGGGCCGGCACCTTCGCGGTGGACGCCCAGACGGGCAAGTTCCAGTGGGCATACCCGATCGACAAAACCACCGCCGTGATCCCCACGCCGATCGTTCGCGGCGATCTGGTCTTCTTTTCCGCCGGTTACAAGCGGGGCGGAGCCCTTCTGAGGCAGGTGCCGGGGCCTGATGGCGGCGTCACGATGAAGGAGGTCTATGGCCTCAAAAAAGAGCTCGCCAACAAGCATGGCGGGGTCGTGCTGGTGGGCGACCATCTCTACGGCGACTCCGACGACGCCGGCATCCCGTTCTGCGCCGAACTCATGACCGGCAACGTGGTCTGGAAGAAGCGTGGCAGCGGCAAGGGATCAGCCACGGTGGTGGCGGCCGACGGCCATCTTTACGTGCGGTTTGCCGATGGGACGCTGGCGCTCGTCAAGGCCGATCCGGCCGACTACGCGGAGGTGGCGACGTTCAAGATCCCCGGCAGCGATGCCCGGCCGAGCTGGGCGCATTCGGTGATCCTGGACGGCCGGCTCTACCTCCGCGAGCAGGACAAGATCCTCTGCTACGACCTGCGGAAGTAGATCTCCCGTGGCGGCAAGTTTTCAACGTGCCGAATCTTGGCTTTCGTGGTGGCAAGTTTTCAACTTGCCGAATCAATCGTGGGCGTCCGCCACGGCCTTGTAAGCGGCCCCGCCCAGGATGCCGCCCACGATCGGTGCCACCCAGAAGAGCCACAGCTGCTGCAGCGCCCAGCCGCCGGCAAACACGGCCGTCGCGGTGCTGCGGGCAGGATTCACCGAGGTGTTCGTCACCGGGATGCTGATCAGGTGGATCAGCGTGAGGCAGAGGCCGATGGCGATCGGCGCGATCACGCTGCCGGCCTTCTTGTCGGTGGCCCCATGAATCACGAAGAGAAACACGGCCGTCAGCACCGTCTCGATGATGAAGCAGCTCTGCCAGGGATAGCCGCCGGGCGAGTGCTCGCCAAAGCCATTGGAGGCAAAGCCACTGGCGGCGGCATCGAAGCCGGGCAGCCCGCTGGCGACTAAATACAGCACGCCAGCACCGACGATCCCGCCCACCACCTGCGCGAGAATGTATTTCGGCATCTCGGCGATCGGAAACCGACCGCTGGCGGCGAGGCCCGCGGTGACCGCGGGATTCAAGTGGCAGCCGGAAATGTGGCCGATTGCGACGGCCATCGAGAGCACCGTCAGACCGAAGGCGAGCGACACACCCAGGAAACCGATGCCGAGGTCAGGGTACGCAGCAGCCAAAACGGCGCTCCCGCAGCCCCCCAAAACCAGCCAAAATGTGCCAATTGCCTCAGCCAACAGCTTTCCCATCGCGTGATTCTCCGCAGAAAAAAGGCATCGTATCGAGCCGGCCCGCGCTGGCCCTGAGGACACCCCAGAGAGGCCGCACGCTGACAAACCGAGCGGGAAAACTAGGCTGTCGCAGTGAAAAACGTCAAGAGCAGCGATGCGGGGCTCACTTCGCCGCGCTTCGGGGCCAGCGGCTCTGCACACCGGGCCATCACAGGCCCATTTTCAGCGAAAAACAGATGAGTCGATTCGTCCCCTGTTTTGGCCGATTCGTCAATTCCGCGTTTTCCCACCCCGGCCAGTTGGTTGACACCGCCTTCCCGAGTTCCTACATTCCGTACACCTTATCGACCGTCGGCGAATCTCCAGGGATCGAATCCCAGGGAATTCGGCCAACATGATGAGGGTTGAGCCTCCCGAGCATTTGACGAAAAGAACGTTTTATGAAGACGTACTCCCGACTTGTGACCCTCATTCGCCACTCGCTGATCGTGGCCTTGGTCGCGTCTGGTCTGCTGGCCTCGACCACAGCCTCGGCGGCTGTCTTCACATGGACTGGCGGCGGCGCGAATACAAACTGGAGCACGACCGCGAACTGGTTGAGCGGCACCGCCCCGACGACCGGCAACGATCTGTTGTTCAACAACAGCACCAGTAGGACGAACGTCAACAACATTGGCTCTTTGAGCATCGGCACGATGACATTTGCCAATCCGGCGGGTGCCTTCTCCATCAGCGGCAGTGCGATCAATCTCGGTTCGATCACCAACACCTCCGCCAACAACCAGACTCTGAGCCTCGCGGTGATCCAATCCACGAACGGCACCTACGACGCCACGTCGAACATCACGCTCAGTGGATCGCTGTCGGGATCGGGCAACATCGCCAAGACCGGCGCTGGTTCGCTCGTGCTGAGCGGGAACACCAAGTCTGCCTACACAGGCCTGATCGATGTGACCGACGGCACGTTGTCGTTTGTGTCAGCCGCCGGCCTGTCTGGTGGTAGCGTGAAACTCGCGGCCAACACAACGCTTGCTTCCAGCGTTTCCACGACCAGCCTGAAGTCGCTTGAATTGTCTGGAGCAGGGATCACGCTGCCAAGCAGCGGAATTGCGTTGAGTTTCAATAGCGGTACATTCACCAACTCATCGGGCGTAGCCTACGATATTGAGAACACGTTGAACTTCGTCAACACGAGTGCCATCCAAGTGGGGGCCGGATTGGTGATCAACAACGCCTTGAATGGTGCCGGGACTCTCTCCAAGACAGGCACTGGCACGCTGACGTTGAACAACTCGTCCAACGGCTATGGTGGCACGTTCAATTTGAACGAGGGCAGGCTGCTGTTGGGCGGTGGCATGGTCGGGGCAACCGTAAACGCCGCAGCCGGCACCGAAGTAGCGACAGAAGCCAGTACCACGGCGTTCGCTGTTGCGTCGCTGACCTTTGCCGCCGGAGCGGCGTCCAATCTGACCCCCGGCGAAGCGGGCGCTATTGGCGGGTTCGCCTCGACCTCCGACATCACTCTGTCAGCTAATACGACCGCCAATTTCGACATCCAGGGAGTGGCCGGTGCCTCCGGCGACCCGTCTGTTGATTACGATGCCGTGGTGTTCGCGCAGAATGGTTCTGGAACGCTGAACTACAACGGCTTCCTTAACCTGAATTTCCTTGGGACCAATGTGTTTCCTGAAGGTACGTTTTTCCAGTTGTTCGACGACAGCAACAGCGGCACCTTCGCTGGTGATCTCACGGGGGTCAACACGACGACGGGTTCAGGTCCGTATAGTGGCCTGAGTTTCACTAAGTTCGTGGATTTTACTCTCGACGAGCAGACTTTCTTGACACAGCGTTTCGGTGCCACGACAGGCGACTGGATCTCGGACTGGAACGGTCCTGGCGAACAGCGGCTGATTTTCTCGCAGTCGGCCGGCACTCTGACGGTTGTGCCCGAGCCCTCGACGATCGTCTTCGCCGGGATCGGCATGGCGATGTTCGGCTGGAGCACCTGGACCCGCCGTCGGGCCAAGGCCCGCCGTCAGGGTATCGAGGCGGCCATCGCCTGATCGCATGGCGGAATTTTGAACCAAACACGAACCGCGACAGCGTGAACCGCTGTCGCGGTTTTGTTTTTGCCCCCGTGGCGGCAAGTTTTCAACTTGTCCGTGGCCCCGGGACCAATTCCACAAGTTACAAACTCACGGCCACGGGTTCAGTGTGGCATCCACATCGCGATCCTCGGGCCGAACACGATCAGGCCAATCGTGGCGGCCGTGATCGCCGCTAGCAACACCGCGGCGCTGGCCATATCGAGGGCATCGCGGAAGCGGGGATGCCGACGACTCCCGGGAGCCCGGGCCAACGACTCGATCGCCGTGTTGAAAATCTCCGCCATCAGCACTAGGCCGATCGCAAAGACAAGCAGACACCACTCCACGGGAGACACGCGGAACAACGCCCCTGCGGCCACCACGGCCCCTGCCATGCCCAGATGCACGGCGAAGCTCGACTGGGTTCTGACAGCCCGCCAGAGGCCCCGAAAGGCGTCCGCGAATTTCCGGGACCAGGTCCGGGACGAGATCCGGGATGAGGTTCGGGCCCCAGGGGTGCGCCGTCGCAGGAGCGACATGGAGACTAGCCCGCCTTCACGTAGGGATCGCCCTTCTTCCAGTTGCAGGGGCAGAGTTCGTCGCTCTGCAGGGCGTCGAGCACCCGCATCACCTCGGCCACATTCCGGCCCACGCGGCCCTGATTGACGTCCACCCACTGGATCACGCCATTGGGGTCGACGATGAAGGTGGCCCGCAGGCAGTAGCCCTCGGTCTTTTCCAGGATGCCCAGCTCTGCGGAGAGCTTTTGGGCCGCAATCAGCGGGAATTTCAGGTCTGCCAGGTCGGGATGGGCCCGCCGCCAGGCGAGGTGGGAATACTCGTTGTCGGTGCTGCCACCGACGACGCTCGTGTCGCGGTCGCCGAAGGCCTTCACCTGCTTGTTGAATTCGGCGATCTCCGTCGGGCAGACAAACGTGAAATCCTTCGGGTAGAAGAAATACACGACCCACCGGCCGGCATAGTCGGCATTGGTGAGGAGTTTGACATCGTCCTTGCCGGTGCCGACGCAGGCCTGGGCGGAATAGTGGGGAAAGGAATCGCCGACGGTGAGCATGGTAAGGTCTCCGGGGAAGAACCTCAGAGTGTACGGGCCGCTGCCTGCCCGTTCAACTTGCCTGCCCGTTCAACCGTTCCGGGCGTCCCACAAGACCATGCGTTCAACCCACGACACGCCACACCTCCACCACGATCCGCTCACGGCGCGAACGGTCTTCGCTGCCCCGGGCCGAGCCCAGCGACCGAATGAGTTGGAGGGAGCGACGATCCGCTGCCCGTTCTGCGCCGGAAATGAATCGCTCACCCCCCCCGACCTGCTGCGGTCGCCCCGCTCGGCCGCCGAACCGTGGCGGGCTCGGATCGTGCCCAACTCGTTTCCAATCGTGACCGACACGGCCGCCGGTGAACCGGTGGCCGGCCTTCCGACGGAAGCCCCACGGCCGGCCACGGGCGTGCACGAGGTCGTGATCGAGTCGCCGGCACACGTGAGGAGCATTCTGGCCATCGATCCCACCGACTGGCGGGATGTCTGGGAACTGTGCCGGGAGCGGCTGGCCACCCTCGCCGACCAGCGTGGGCTCGCCTGGGCCACGGTCTTCAAAAACTCTGGCGCGCGCGCCGGCGCATCGCTCGAGCATGTGCACAGCCAGCTTGTGGCCCTCGACTTCGTGCCGCCGGCCATCCTGGCCGAACTGGCCGTCGCGGGCCGCACGGCCGATCCCTTTGGCGATCTGCTGCGGCAGGCCGCGGCCGAGGACCGGATCGTGGAGCAGGCTGGCGATCTGGTGGCGGTGGTGCCCCCTGCCCCGCGGCAGCCGTTTGAGACCTGGATCCTGCCGCGGTCAGCCGAGCGGTATTTCCACGCGACCACGAGCGACCGCGTGGCGGCCCTGGCCGCGTTGACGCAGTCGCTCATCGGCCGACTCGACCGGCTCCTGCCGCAGGCCGACTACAACTGGTGGCTGCACCAGCCGCCATATGCCCTTGCTGTCGCCACCCATGCTCTTGCCACCCCCGCGGGCGTCTCTATTCCCGCCCGCTGGCACTGGCATCTGGAGATCATGCCGCGGATCAACGGCTTGGCCGGCTTCGAACTCGGCGCCGGCTGCCATATCACGACCGCAACACCGCAGGACTCCGCCCGCCGGCTCCGCGAGGCGTGAACACCTTTCCCAGCCGGCACACGCCCTACAGGCGGGTCGGCGGCGATGGCCTGCCCACCCAGAATTGGCGAAAACCCGTTTGGCGCGGGGGTTCCCAGCCCCGACAATCACGGATCCTCTTCCGCCAGCGCCTTCTCCCAGCGCCACCTCTTTGGGTTGCCATCATGTCGCCCGCCGTCCGGCTCGTCTTCGTCCTCCACGACCACCAGCCCGTCGGCAACTTCGACGGCGTCATCGAGCAGGCCTATCAGGACAGCTACCTGCCGTTCCTTGAACTGCTCGAACGTCATCCCGGCATTCGCCTGGCGCTCCACACGAGCGGCCCACTGGCCGAATGGTTCGACAGCCACCATCCGGACTATCTCGACCGTATCGCCCGACTCGTGGCCGAACGGCAGATCGAGATCGTGGGCGGTGCGTTCTACGAGCCGGTGCTCGCGATGCTGCCGGCGCGAGACCGCATCGGTCAGATTCGGATGTCAACGGAGTGGCTCGAGCGCCGGTTGAAGACGAAGGTGACCGGCATGTGGGTGGCCGAGCGGGTCTGGGACCCCGGCATGACCCGCGACATCGCCGCCGCCGGCATCGAGTGGACGATCCTCGACGACTCCCACTTCAAGGCAGCCGGGCTTCCTGACGAACAGCTCGACCGCCACTGGCTCACCGAGGGCGACGGTGCCACCCTTGCCGTCTTCCCGGTCAGCGAACATCTCCGCTATGTGATCCCCTTCGCCGCCCCCGAGGCTACGATCGACCACCTACGGTATCTGGCCTCGCGGCGGCACGGCGCGCTGGCCGTCTTCGGCGACGACGGTG
>JBBAVO010000065.1:0-13195 GCA_040397635.1 Pirellulales bacterium | reverse complement strand
GCATTCGTGACGTTCTGACCAAGGCCCACGGCTCGACGAATCCAGTGAATCTTGTAAAGGCCGCTTTGGATGCCCTCAAGCAACTCCGAACCCGCGCCGATGTGGAGCGGCTCAGGGGCGTGACGCTCTCCTGAGCGAACAACGGATGTCCAAGCCAGGCGTGAATACAGAAAGCGAAAAGGCCAGACGATGAAACTCAACGATGTGAACAAGGGCATCCACAAGAATCGCAGGCGGCTGCGGGTCGGTCGTGGTCCCGGTTCTGGCCGCGGCAGGACAGCTGGCCGTGGCAACAAGGGCCAGGGGCAGCTTGCCGGCTGGAGCGCCCCGGCGATTTTTGAAGGTGGCGGCACGCCGCTGATCCGTCGCATTCCCAAGCGAGGCTTTCACAACCGCCACGGCCGAATCGTGACGGATGTCAACGTCGAGGACCTGGAAGAGCGGTTTGCCGTCGGCAGCGAGGTCTCTCCCGAGAGCCTTCGGGCAGTTGGGCTTGCCAAGGGCATCTGGGACGAGGTGAAAATCCTTGGAAACGGCACGATTGCCAAGTCGTTGAAGGTCTCGGCCCACCATTTCAGTGCGCAGGCCCGCGAGAAGATTGTGGCCGCCGGTGGAACGGTCACTGAGATTCCGGGGCCGGCGCCGGTCGTGCGAAACAAGAGAACCGCCAAAACGGCATCGCGGAAAAAGCCGGCCGCAGGGTAGGGTGGTGTGCCGGCGGTGTTGAATGCTGCCCGAATCCGTCCGAATGCCAGAGGCTGAGGAGCTGTACCCGTGCTTGAAAAGTTGCGCATCGTCTTCACGATCCCGGAGCTGCGGCAGAAGATTCTGCTGACGCTGGGGCTGCTCGCAATCTATCGCGTGGGTTGGCAGGTGCCCCTCCCGATCGTTGATCCCAAGGCCATGACCGCTTTCGCTGCCGAGACGGGCGGCATTGGCGACCTGTTGCGGACTGTGGCTGTGTTCTCCGCGAGTCAACTTTCCCAGGCCACCATCTTCGGCCTGGGAATCATGCCGTACATCTCTGCCTCGATCATCTTCCAGTTGCTGTCCACGGTGTGGCCACCGCTCGAGCGACTGTCGAAGGAGGGGGAGGCCGGCCGCAAGAAGATCAACGAATACACTCGCTACGCGACCGTGCTGATCTGCCTCGTGCAGAGCTGGGCCTATGTGGCATTTCTTTCCTCGGCCCGTGTCGGTGACATGTCCCTGATCCAACCGAGCTTTCTCGTGGATGGGCGGTTGCCTCTGGTCTGGCAACTGGTGGCGGTCATGACCATGACGGCGGGAACAATCTTTCTCATGTGGCTGGGGGAACAGATCGACGAATTTGGCATCGGCAACGGCATCAGCCTGCTGATCATGGCCGGAATTTTGGCAGCCATGCCGAGTGCTCTTGTGCAACTTGGGAGTGATACCAACTGGGAGCTCGGTGGAGGTGGCGGCAAAATGGGCGTGGAAACGCTGCTTGTGCTTGCGGCCCTGTTTGTGGGCGTTGTGGCCGGCGTCGTCTTCATGACCCAGGGACAGCGTCGAATTCCGACACAGAGTGCCAAGCACGTCCGCGGCCGACGGGTGTACGGCGGGACCCGTCAGTATCTCCCGCTGCGTGTGAATCAGGCTGGCGTCATGCCGATCATCTTCGCCAGTTCTTTGCTGCTCTTTCCGCAGATGTTCTTCCAATACCTGCACAACGCCTATCCGGGCAGCACGGTGCTGGGCGCCCTGCACGACTCGTTCACCCGCGGACAGTCGTTCCTGTACAACGTGCTCTACGTCGTGTTGATCTACTTTTTCTGCTACTTCTGGACGGCGATCACCTTCAATCCGAAGGAGATGGCTGACAACCTCAAAAACTTCGGCGCGTTCATCCCGGGCTACCGTCCGGGGAAGCGGACGGCCGACTATCTCGAGCGTGTCATGGAGCGGATCACCTATGTCGGTGCCGGGTTTCTGGCACTCGTCGCCGTGATTCCCACGATTGTGGGCGGGGCTCTCGGCATTCCCTCTCAGATTGCCAGCTTCTACGGCGGAACGGGCCTGCTGATCGCCGTGAGCGTGGCGTTCGACCTCGTGCAGAAGATTGACAGTCATCTCGTGATGCGAAACTACACGGGTCTCCTGGAAAAATCCTGACCTCAGGTGACGGCTGTGGGGCTGGTTGGTCGGCCTCCGCCTGTCTCTCGTGAGGATTACGCCATGCGGATCATCCTCATCGGACCCCCTGGGGCGGGCAAGGGCACGCAGTGTCAGCGATTGATCGACCTGTTGAAGGTGCCGCACCTCTCGACTGGTGAGATGCTGCGTGCTGCGGTGAAGGCGGGCACCCCGGAGGGATTGCAGGCCGCCCTCGCGATGAACGAAGGAAAGCTGGTGCCAGATCCGCTGATCGTGGGCATGGTCACCCGGCGTTTGGAGGCACGGGACTGCCGCAAAGGCTGCCTTCTCGATGGCTTTCCTCGGACGCTGCCCCAGGCGGAAATCTTGGACGATCTGCTCGAACGACGTGCGATGAGCGTTGATGGCGTCATCGAACTGGCCGTGCCCCGGGATGAGCTGATCCGGCGGATGCTGGCACGAAAACGGGCCGACGACGATCCTGCGATTTTCGCTCGCAGGATCACCAGCTTCGAAGAGCAGACAGCGCCGTTGCTCGAATACTATGATCGCCAGGGCAAACTGGCCTGTGTCGACGGGTTGGGGACAGCCGATGAAATTTTTGAACGTGTCAAGGTGGCCGTCGCGCGTTTCGGAAGAGCCGTCAAGGGGCGTTGATCCACCTTTGTCGCGAACTGCGAATGCATTGCGGGATCGCTGCTGCGGCCGGGCCGTCGGGCGGTATACTCCACATTCGCGGGATGTCGCCTCGACGCATGAACGGCGTTCTTGACCCCTTGGAATCCCAGGCCGTTTGGAATCTCGGGCCGTTTGGACTCCTGGGCCGTTTGGAATGCATGGTCGCTCGACATCGTGCCTTGGCGTTGACGAGGTGTTTTCCGGTCCCCTGTTTGTGGGTATTTGAAGCGTGGTGAATCTTCGTTCTGCTCGTGAAATAGCCCTGATGCGTCGGGCTGGTCTTGTGGTCTGGGGGGCGCATCAGGTGGCCGCTGCGTTGGTCAAGCCAGGGGTGACCACGGGGGAGATTGACCAGGCGGTCGATCGCTTCTTCGCCGAACACAACGCGATTGCCTTGTTCAAGGGCGTGCCTGGGAAGGTGCCGTTTCCCGCGGCCTGCTGCATCTCCGTCAATGACGAAGTCGTGCATGGAATCCCGGGCCGCCGCGTGCTCCGTGCAGGCGACGTTGTCAGTATCGATACCGGCTGCAGTGTGGGAGGCTGGTGCGGCGATTCCGCCGTCACCCATCCAGTGGGGGCGGTTTCTGCAGAGTCCCAGCAGTTGCTGGACTGCACCTCGGGCGTTCTCGCTCTGGCGATCCAGTTGATGGCCACCCGCAACCGGTGGAGCGATGTCGCGACGGAGATGGCTCAATTCGTTCGGGATCACGGGTTTTCGGTGGTCGAGAACTTTGTCGGCCACGGCATTGGTCGGAAGATGCACGAAGACCCACAGGTTCCGAATTTCTGCTCCCCGGCGTTTCGCAAGAACCATGATTTTGAACTCGAGCCTGGGCTCGTGATTGCGGTGGAGCCGATGGTCAACATCGGCACCAAAAAGGTGCGGGTGCTACCCGATCACTGGACCCAATCCACGGTAGATGGCCTCGCCAGTGCCCATTTTGAGCACACGGTTGCGATCACCGACGGTGGCCCCCTTGTGCTCACGGCCCCGCCCACCGCCGGCGAGACCGTCGGCACAGCGGCCTGACGCGTGGGAATCCCCAAAAACGCCCGCGGTCGCAGTTTTTGGGCCGTCCGGTGTGCCCCCCTTGTGAAAGCCGGGGGAAGGATTCTATAGTCTAGGACTCCCCCAATACCCCATTTCTGTCGAAGGCGTGGTCGGCCGTCGCCACGGACTTGTTCATGAAAGTTCGCGCTAGCGTCCGCCGCATGTGTGATAAGTGCAAGATTGTCCGCCGCCGTGGCGTCGTGGTCGTCGTGTGCGCCGACCCTCGCCACAAACAGCGGCAGGGATAACGGCAGGGATGATGGTTGGTGGAGGGCAGTGCGAGGTTGCTGGTGGCCACTTGCCGCTTCAGCCTGCGGCGTCTTCCTTCACGCGTTTCGTTGTATAGCCCGATTCATTGCTCTGGATTTCTGACATGCCCCGTCTGCTTGGCGTCGATATTCCCTCGGAAAAAAAGACGATCTACTCGCTGCAGTATCTCTACGGCGTAGGGCCGCGGGTCGCCCGCGAGTTGTGCCACAAGGCCGGCGTTGATCCATTGAGCAACGCCCGTGATTTGCACGAAGACGAACTGGCCCGCATGGCTTCCCTGCTCGACAAGGATTACGTCTGCGAGGGGCAGTTGCGTCGGCAGGTTGCCCAAAATATCTCCCGCCTCAAAGACATCGGCAGCTATCGAGGTCTGCGGCATCGTCGCGGTCTGCCGGTGCGGGGGCAGCGGACTCGCACCAACGCTCGGACCCGGAAAGGACCGAAGAAGACGGTCGCCGGCAAGAAGGGCGTGAAGGATCTCAAGTAGCGGCGTTCTGTGGGCCGCCCCTTCGCCGGCCCTGTGCTGCCCGCCGCGTTCGTTCAATCGCTCTCATCGTTCCCACTTCAGCATCTTCCTTTTCCGAGATTCAGCATTACCCATGTCCAAGGTTGCCAAAGCCAAGAAGAAAAGCGTTTCTGCTGGAATCGCCTTTATCAACGCCAGTTTCAACAACACGACGGTCACGATCACCGATCCGCGTGGCGATACGCTCTGCTGGGCCAGCGGTGGCACCTGCGGCTTCAAGGGGAGTCGTAAGGGAACGCCGTTCGCTGGCCAGTGCGCCGCCCAACAGGCTGCGGAAAAGGCTGCAAAGTTCGGGGTCAAGGACCTCGAAGTTCGGGTCTGTGGGCCTGGCAGTGGCCGCGAGAGTGCGATCACCGCGCTCACTGCTGCGGGCATGAACGTCAAGAGCATCGAAGACATCACGCCCCTGCCGCACAACGGCTGCCGACCGCCGAAGAAGCGGCGGGTCTGATGCCTGTTTGACCATCTGTTTTGTCCGGTTCATTCTTGCTGTTTGGTCAGTTTTCGGAACGCACGCAACACACCACTTCCCGGGGATTGCTGGGAAAAACTTTCATAACGAGCGAATCGATTCATGGGACGTATCACTGGGCCTGTCTGCCGACTCTGCCGCCGCGACGGCCTCAAGCTGTTTTTGAAGGGAAGTCGTTGCGACACTCCGAAATGCGCCTTTGAGCGTCGGGCCACGCCTCCGGGCATGGTGCAAAAGCGGCGTTCGAAGCCCACCGAGTACGGCGTCCACCTCCGCGAGAAGCAGAAGGTCAAGCATTACTACGGCGTGCTCGAGCGTCAGTTCCGCACCTACTTTGCCCGGGCGGAGCGGGGCAAGGGCAATACGGGCGAGTCGCTGATGTCCCTCTTGGAGCGTCGGCTCGACAATGTCGTTCACAGGCTTGGCTTTTCGCCGTCACGAGCAGGCGCCCGCCAGCTCGTTATGCACGGCCATATCACGATCAACGGTCGGCGGGTTGACGTGCCCAGTTACCTGGTGCGTGCCGGTGATGTCGTGCGGGTCAAGAATCGCAAGCCGAGTCTGCAACTTGTGCACGCGGCGTTGGCTGAGTTTCGTCGCGATGTCCCGGACTTTCTGTCGCGGAGCGAGGGCGGCGTGCCCGAGGGTCGTGTCGATCGTCTGCCTGTTTCAGACGATGTTTCCATTCCTGTGCAGGCGAACCTGATCATCGAGCTTTGCTCTAAGTAACGTTGCTCCAAGTAATAGGGTCGCCTTCGTGGTGGTTTTCTTGTCGGTCTTCTTGGTGGTTTTCTTGGCGATCTGATTCGAACACTGTTTCTCACCGTCCCTCTTCAGTTGTGGCAAGAAGGAGTTCCGCATGCATATTCGTTGGCGTGGCCTCGAGCTTCCTGGCTCGGTTGTGCCCGATCAAAAGACGCTTACGGGAACGTATGGCAAGTTCGTTGCCGAGCCATTCGAGCGAGGATTTGGCACGACCGTCGGCAACAGCCTTCGGCGGGTGTTGCTGTCGAGCCTCGAGGGGAGTGCTGTCACCCAGATCAAACTGGCTGGCGCGCTCCATGAGTTCACCACCATCAAGGGTGTGCTCGAGGACGTGACCGACATCGTGCTCGCGGTCAAAAGCCTGGTCGTCAAGAACCACAGCGACTCCACGCGTGTGATTCGGGTCGAGCGAAGCACGAAGGGTCCGATCACCGGTGCCGATGTCATCACTGACGATGCGGTTGAGGTGGTCAACAAAGACCTCGTGCTGGCAACGCTCACCGATGACGTACCGTTCGAGTTGGAGATGGTCGTTGAAAATGGCCGTGGTTACGTGCCGTCGAGCGAGCACAGCCAAGTCTCGCAAGAGATCGGCATCATTCCGGTTGACGCAGTCTTCAGCCCTGTCACGCGCGTCAAGTATGAGGTTGAGGAGACCCGTGTTGGTCAGAAGACCAACTATGACCGGCTGACATTGGAGATCTGGACCAACGGCACGGTGACGCCGGAGATGGCGCTCGTCGAGGCTGCCAAGATTCTTCGGAAGCACCTCAATCCGTTCGTTGGCTACACCAAGCCCGGTCCCGCCGTAAGCCTGTCGGCACCGGGAAGCGTGCTTTCGATCGAGGCCCCGCTGGAGAGCCGGCTGGGCATGCTTGTGTCCGACCTGCGACTGTCGCTGCGGGCCAACAACTGCCTGGAAGAGGGCGGGATTGGCACGCTTCGCGAACTGGTCTCCCGGACCCGCGAGGACCTTTTGGAGTTGCGGAATTTCGGCGAGACCACGCTGGAGGAGATCGAAGGCAAACTGCGGGAGCACGGCATGCATCTCGGTATGCAGCTGCCCGCCGGTGCCGAGGCCTGATGTCGTTGCATTTGATGCGTCCGCCCAGTGCGGATGCCGTTCCTTCTCGTCCTTTCCAACCAGCTTCTGAATCCACCTGAGACTGTCGAGGATCACCCCATGCGTCACCGTCATAAAGGCCGCGTTCTTGGCCGTAGTCCCTCTCATCAGCGGGCGCTGCTGCGGAATCTTGCTTCCGCCCTGATGCTCACTGAGCGCGAGACCGAAGCCGGGGAAGTGGGGGCACCGAAGGTAGCCGGACGGATCATCACCACCGTGGCCAAGGCCAAGGAGGTGCGGCCGCTGGTGGAACGGTGCATCACGATCGCGAAACGGGGCCTCGTATCGCTCGAGAAGGCTCGTGCTTTTGGGACCACGGCGGACCGCGATTCGGCCGAGTGGAAGAAGTGGCGAACAAGCGGACAGTGGTCCGAGTGGGCACAGGCAATATCGCCCGCAGTGGCTGCACGACGTCGCGTTGTGCAGTTGCTGGGTGACAAGCAGGCCGCCCGCATCGTTTTTGAGAAGATCGCCCCCCGGTTTGTCGATCGTCCGGGAGGCTACACCCGGATTCTCAAGCTGGCGACGCCCCGACTGGGCGATGCCGGCCCCCGGGCATTGCTGGAGTTTGTCGGTCCGGAGGTGGCTGCCGGCCGCTCCCAGGCACCCAAAGTCGAGTCTGCTCGTCCGGCACGGGCTTGAGCTATTCTGCGAGGATTTCGGCCTGAATTCTGCCTGGAAGGTGGGTCTGAAGCCCGCCCGCCTCCCAGCGGGGTGGCCGGATGAAAAGCCCCCGGCGGAAGCCAAGGGGACACGCCAGCGAATTTCCCGGGAATAGTCTGAACTCCGGACGCCGAATAGAATTCTGGTAGGTAGACTGCTGTTAGGGAGCGTGCATCCGGATCGCGTGCTACCGGATCAGGAGTTCCACGTTCCCTGATGGTGGCCTCGATGGTGGATGGGATTTCCGTCGCCACAGGCGTCTGCAGAGGGTTCCGTCATGATCTCAGGCTTGGTGTGGACGAGCAAAATGTCGCCGGGTGAAGCTTCCGCCTGTGCGCGGCCATTGCGTTTGGCTGTATGGCTCACGCTGTTGGGCGGCATGACGCTCACCGCCGGTGTGCAGGCGGCTGGTCCCGCGGAAGACGAACACTTCGGCGTTCCGCAGGTGAAGTTCATCAACGAGCAGATCGCCGCTGGTTGGGCGGATGGTGGACTGAAGCCGTCGGAGGAGGCCACGGATGGTGAGTGGTGCCGTCGCGTGTATCTCGACGTCATTGGTCGCATTCCCACGCTTGTTGAACTGCAATCCTTCGTGGCCGATACGTCTCCCAAGAAGCGGCCTGAACTCGCGGACCGCCTGCTGGGGGAGGATTTTGTCGATGACTATGCGAGGCACTGGACCGACGTTTGGACCACGGTGCTGATCGGTCGCGATGTCGAGAACGAAATGGTCAGCCGGCCTGGAATGCGGCAATACCTGCGGCGTTCGTTTTCGAAGAACATCCCGTACGACCGCTTCATGGAGGAACTGGTCACTGCGACCGGGGCGAATGCCAACCGTAAGAACGTGGACGGGTTCAATGGCGCCGCGAATTTCCTAAGCGGAAAAATGGAGGAAAACGGCATCCAGGCCACCGCCAAGACGGCACAGATCTTTCTCGGCCTGCAGGTTCAGTGCACGCAGTGTCACAACCATCCATTCAATAAGGGAAAGCAGAATCAGTTCTGGGAACTCAATGCCTTCTTTCGTCAGGTCCGGTCGTTGCGGCGTTTTGACGGCACGAGGGACATCCAGTGGATCGAACTGGTGGACGAGGATTTTCCGGGCGAAGGGGGCAATGCCCAACAGGCCGAACTCTATTACGAACTTCGCAACGGCCTCATGAAGGTCGCCTACCCGGTGTTCGTCGATGGCACGGAGATCTCGCCGAGTGGATACGTGCCGCGAAAGCTGGAGGGGGGCGAGGAAATCGGGGTGAATCGGCGCGCCGAACTGGCCGCGTTGATCAAGTCCAGCCCGCTGATGCCCAAGGCAATCGTGAACCGGATGTGGGGACACTTTCTGGGATATGGCTTCACCAGGCCGGTTGACGATCTCGGAGAGCACAATCCGCCGTCGCATCCTGAACTCCTCGAAGGCCTTGCCGAGCGGTTTCGGGAGCAGAGCTTCGACATGAAGGAACTGATTCGCTGGATCGTGCTCTCCCGTCCGTATGCCCTGTCGAGCAAGGCGTCCAAGGGGAACCAACGGGACGATCCGTCGCTCGGTGAGAAGCCGAAGTTCACCCACTTCTACCTGCGGCAGATGCGGGCGGAAAACCTCTACGAATCGCTCCTCACCGCCACGGAGGCCGATGAATCCCGCGGCGGCGAGGAGGCTGCGAAGAAAAAAGACGAGTGGCTGTCGCAGTTCATCATCGCCTTCGGTACCGATGAGGGGGATGACTCCACCACGTTCAACGGCTCGATTCCCCAGGTGTTGATGATGTTCAACGGCGATCTCATCAAACAGGCGACAAACACGGGGAAAGGCGGATTTCTGGACCGCGTGGCCAAAAGCGACATGAAGAATGCCGCGAAAATCACCACGCTCTACCAGTCGGCACTGGCGAGAAGCCCGTCTGCCAAGGAAATCTCAGCCGCCAACGACATGCTCGTGGCCCGCAAGGGCGACGCGATCGGCGCTCTCCAGGACATCTGGTGGGCGATCCTCAATTCCAACGAGTTCATCATCAACCACTAGACAGAATCAGCCATATCGAGCGGGAGGCGAAGGGATCGGCGGAAGCTCGAGGAGCATTGGGCGTATCCTCGCCCCCGCGACGAGACTTCTGCCGTTCCTAAGCCGGTGCAGTGGTATCGGTTTCGTTATCCAGCCAAGACCGTTCAAACGTTCAATCACGAGCACGAGCCAATCCCAGGAACCACGACCATGTCCAGCATGTTTGATCTGCCCACGGGCATGAATCGACGCCACTTCATGAGCCATCTGGCGGGCGCGGCGGCGATGGCGGCCCCGGCCGCGGCGTTCACCAACACCCTGCTCGCCAATGCCACCGACCTCAAAAAGCGGCACAAGGCCGCGATCCTGCTTTGGATGGGTGGCGGGCCCAGCACGATGGACATCTGGGACCTCAAGCCTGGTGCCCCGACTGGCGGACAGTTCAAGCAGATTTCGACCAGCGCAGACGGCATCGCCATCTGCGAACACATGCCGCTGATGGCCAAGCAGATGCACCACATGTCGATCGTGCGGTCGATGAGCACCCGCGAGGCCGATCACATGCGAGGCCGCTACTACATGCACACCGGCTACGTGCCCAATCCGAACGTCGAGCATCCCAGCTATGGCTCCGTGATTGCCCACGAACTTGCCGAGCAGGTCTCCAACCTGGAGATTCCACCATTCGTGTCGGTCGGCAGCGGCAGCGTCGGCCCCGGCTTCCTGGGCATGACATGGGCTCCGTTCGTTGTGGATTCCAACGGCAACGTCCGCAATCTCGACATGGGCATCGATCCCACCCGGCTGGACCAGCGACTGAGGATGCTCGAGACGATCGAAAACAAATTTATTGGCGAGAAGCGGGGCGGCTCGGCCGAGGATCACAAGAAGGTGATCGACAAGACGGTCAAACTGATGACCAGCAAGCAGATGGAGGCCTTCAAGGTGATGAAGGAGCCAAAGGACGTGCAGGAGAAGTATGGCACGACCGGGTTCGGTCGAGGCTGCCTGCTGGCCAGGCGGCTCGTCGAGGCTGGCGTGCCGTTCGTCGAGGTCGATCTGGGCGGCTGGGACATGCACGCCGACATCTTTCCGACGCTGGCGGACCGGAAACTGCCCGAACTCGACAAGGCGATGGGCGCGCTGGTGAGCGATCTGGCGGACCGCGGCATGCTCGACGATACCGCCATCATCTGGATGGGCGAATTCAGCCGCACGCCCAACATCAACGGCGGCGGTGGTCGCGACCACTGGGCGCGGAGTTGGAGCGTGGTGGTCGGTGGCGCAGGCTTCAAGCGCGGTGTGGTCGTGGGTGAGACCAGTTCGGACGGCAAGGAGGTGGTCACCGAGCCCTACTCGTCGCAGGACGTGATGGCCAGCGTGCTCAAGTCGCTCGGCATCTCCCTCGAGACCACGTTCACCGCCAAGAATGGCCGGCCGATGAAGATTGCCAACTCCGGCAAGGTGATCAAGGAGTTGTTCACCTGAGCGGCCCGGCGGGGATGCATGCGGGCGGGCGTGCGGGCGGTGTCTTCAACACGGCGGGAAAAGTGCAGCCCGTGCTGCACGTGGGCTGGCCGGTGCTCGTGTTGCCGGTCCTTTTGGAGCAGGTGCTGGGGCTGTCGGTGGGCTTTACCGACAAGTGGCTCGCAGGCAACCTCCTGGAGGGTGCGGAGCCTCTGGCTGCGGTGGGCCTCGTCGCCTACTGCCTCAGCTTCCTGCCCGGCGTCTTTGCTATTCCGGCCGTCGCGGCCACAGCGCTCGTGTCGCGGTGCGTGGGGGCGGGCGACCTGCCCGGTGCCCGACGGGCAGCCGCACAGACACTCCTCGTGGCGGCGATCCTGACGGCCGCCGTGCTCTGTCTGATGATGGTATGTGGCCAGCTGTTCGTGCAGGCGCTGGGGCTGCCACCGGGGAGCACGGCATTGGCGTCGCGGTATCTGGCGATCGTCCTGCCTGCACTCCCGGCGATGATGATCATCCATGTCGGCGTGGCCGTGCTCCGTGGCGCGGGAGACATGTGGGCCGGACTGCTCGCGATGTCGGTCGTCAATCTCGTCAACGCCGTGGCGAGCTTTGCCCTGGCCGCGGGCGTGGTTGGCCTGCCGCGGATGGGCTGGGAGGGACTGGCCTGGGGCACGACCCTTGGCTACTGCCTGGGGGCCGGTTGCGTGATCGGGCTCTTGTGTCGGCGGGGGAGGGGCCTGCGTCCGAGTCGAGCAGATTGGCACCCTGACGGGAGTTGGCTCGCCCGCATCCTCCACGTGGGCCTTCCTGCCGGCGTCGATGCTATCGCAAATGCCACCTGCCACCTGGCGTTTTTGTCGATCGTCAACAGTCTGGGAGATGTCGCCGCCGCAGCCCACTCCGTCGCCATCACGATCGAATCGCTCGCCTTTCTGCCCGGCAGTGCCTTCATGGTGGTGGCCGCCACGCTGGCCGGCCAGTTTCTGGGGGCGGGAGACGAGCGAAGGGCGCGGCGCAGCATCTGGCAGGCGGCCATGGCCTGCGTGACGCTTATGTCGGCCGTCGGCCTCGTGTTTCTGGCCACGGCAGATGGCCTGGCTGCCTGGTTCGTGGGGGGCGGATCCCGGCAGCCCGAGGTGGCGGCGTTGACCGCCCAACTGGTCCGCATCGTCGCTTTCGCCCAGCCGCCGCTGGCCCTGTTGATGGTGATTTCCGGGGGGCTGCGGGGAGCCGGTGCGACGCGGGTGCCGCTGGCCGTCAACTTCCTCGGGCTGCTCCTGGTGCGGCTGCCGCTGGCGGCCCTGCTGGCCTGGGATTCGATCACGCTGCCGGCCGGACTGGGCACGATCCCGGGCCTGGGGCTGGCGGCGGTCGGCGCGTGGTATGCCATGGCAGCCGACCTGACTGTCCGGGGGCTGGCAATGCTCATCATCTTCACACGAAAAGGCTGGTCGCGTGTGAGAGTTTGATTGCCATGGCTCCCCGCCATGCGAACGCTACACTCTTCTCAGAGGCGGACGATGAGTGCCGCTCCCCACGCAGCGCGTTGAGAGGGCCTTCGATGGCAGCAGCAGATCTCGACATCGAACATTGGAGCACGGCCGATGCTTCCGATCTCTACGAGGTGTCCCGCTGGGGCAACGGCTATTTTTCGGTGGGTCCCTCCGGCCACCTTCTGGTGCACCCCGACAAGAACCCCACCAAGAGCATCGACCTCAAGCAACTCGTGGACCGCCTGCAGATCCGCGGGATCGACCTGCCGATCCTGCTGCGGTTTGCCGAGATCCTCGAGCACCGCCTGGGAGAGATCCACGGCGTGTTCGCATCGGCCATCAAGGAGAACGGCTACCGCGGCGAGTATTGCTGCGTCTATCCGGTGAAGGTCAACCAGCAGCGGCAGGTGGTGGAGGAAGTGCTGAAGTTCGGCCGGCCCTATCACTTCGGACTCGAGGCGGGCAGCAAGCCGGAACTCCTCGCGGTGATCGCGCTGGCCGATAACGAGACCCCGATCATCTGCAACGGCTTCAAGGACGCGGAGTTCATCGAGACGGCGATGCTCG
>JBBAVO010000064.1:0-13508 GCA_040397635.1 Pirellulales bacterium | reverse complement strand
CCACAGGGCGGATCCGCGCGGTTTCCGAGAGCGTCAAAGGAGCTTTGAGCAGCGGCGGAAGCCTGTCGCATTGGGCATCGGCTTTGACGTTCAATGCGGGGGACGCGGGTACGTTCACGAGTGAAGCTCCCATTCATCGTCAAGCCACTTCCCTCCACCCATTCTGAAAACAAATTTGGCACTCTGAGTGGGTTTCGCGGGAATACATGGGATCCACGCTCATGAGTCCTGAATCTGTCTCACGCACCGAACAGTTTGTCCTGCTGCTGGCCCAGCATCAGGAGCCGGTGTTTCGTTACATCTTCAGCCTCGTAGCTTGCGAGGCGGATGCGCGGGATATTTTGCAGGAGACGAGTCTGGCGCTGTATCGGAAGTTCGATGCGTATGATGCGTCGCGGCCGTTTTTGCCGTGGGCGTATCGGTTCGCTTATTTGCAGGTGCAGAAGCATCGCGAGAAGGCGGCGCGGTCGCCGCTGTTGTTCAGTGAGGATGTCATGGACTTGCTGGCGCATGACCGGGAGCGGATGGAGCCGGAACTCGATCAGCGTCTGCAGCTTTTGAATCGGTGTCTGGCCAAACTGACGCCACAGGACAAGGAACTCGTCACCAGCCGTTACGCAATGCGTCAGGGCGCGGAGGAGATGATGCAGCGGTTCGCGATGAGCCGTCGCACGCTGTTTCGGAACCTGGAGCTGCTGCGCCTGCGGCTGCACGAGTGCGTGACACGCCAGCTTCAATCCGAGGGACTCTCATGAATCGTGAATCCCTCATTCATGCCACGCTCGACGGCGAAATCACGCCGGAGCAGCATGCCCAACTCGAAGCTCTGCTGCGCGATGACTGGCAGGTGCGACGCCTTTATCTGGAACTCGCCGATCAACATGCGCGGTTGCTTCAACAACCGGCGGTGAACACTGGCAGGCTCAAGCAGCCATCGGTCATGAGCCGGACGGCGCGTTGGCGCGCATCTGCACTCATTGCTTCGGGGGCGGCGATTGTCCTGCTCGCATTCATCGTCTGGCCTCGCTCGGCGGTGGATAAAGAGGCGATTTCCAATGGAGTCGCGATGGTCAGTGACACCTTAGATGCTGACTTTGCTGAAACTGCTGTGCGCAGTGGTGATGCCATCGCGCCTGGGAAACTGACCTTGAACAGAGGCCTGGCGCAGATCGAGTTCTTCAGCGGGGCGACGGTTTTGATCGAGGGTGCCACACAGATCGAAATCATCTCGGCCTGGGAAGCGCGTTGTGTGAGCGGTCGTGTGCGCGTGCACGTGCCACCAGCCGCGAAGGGCTTCCTTATGCATGCGCCGGATGTGAAGGTGGAGGACCTCGGCACGGAGTTCGCGCTGAATGTGAATGGGCAGGAGAGCGCAGTGCATGTCTTTGATGGCGAGGTCATCGCGCATGTGAAAGATAAAGCGCCTGCGAGTCTGAAAGGGGGCATGTCATTGGCCTCCACCACGGCGGGTGTATCGCCACAGGAGTTCCTACCCATCAGCGAGCTGCAAGGGCTGATACGGAAGCGCGAACAGCGTCGTTTT
This sequence comes from Pirellulales bacterium, assembly GCA_040397635.1. Classification (GTDB taxonomy): domain Bacteria; phylum Planctomycetota; class Planctomycetia; order Pirellulales; family UBA1268; genus CAMCQY01. Next base: position 11,965 of record JBBAVO010000064.1, on the reverse strand, counting down.
CAGCAATGGCAGACGTGGTCGGAAGGGGTGTGCGATGACCCTCGTCTCATTGCTTTCTATACCTTCCAGCACACGCCGGGTGATCGCTGGGACCGGCTGGTGAGCAACTTCGCGGCTCCTCAGCAAAAGCTGCGGGCCGGTGGTGCCGTCGGCGCCCAGTGGACGCAAGGTCGCTGGCCTGGAAAGGAAGCGCTGGAGTTCAAGCGACCGGGCGACCGTCTTCGCTTGAATCTCGACGGCAGTTACACGGCGCTCACCTTGTCTGCCTGGGTGAAGGTGGACAGTGTAGACAAGAAATACAACTCGTTGCTGCTTACCGATGGTTATGACAACGGCGAACCGCACTGGCAGATCTATGAAGACGGCAGCCTCATGTTCTCCATCATCTATCGACCTGACGGGATCACACGCGGCGGAGACTGGAACCAGATCTATTTCTCCAAGCCTCTCTTTGGTCCAGACAGCCTGGGCCGCTGGCATCACATCGCGGTGAGTTATGACAATCGAAGCGGGCAGGTCATCCAATACTTCGATGGAGTCGAGGTCAGCCGTGAGGTGTCGAGACTGCATCATTCCGGACGCCCGATCACCTATGGACCGTGCGAACTGGGCAACTGGGGACTGCCAACCCAAGGTCATCCGTTTCCCATCCGCAATCTCAATGGAGCGATAGACGAGTTCGCCATCTACGCCGCCGTGCTTAGCGGGGCGGAAATCCAGTCCATCTTTGAAAACGGCAATCCCAAATGAGGCTACTCCTATCCCTTCTCGTTCTTCCCTTGCTCGCCATCTCCCGTGAACCGTTGGTGGAATGCGACCTTGTCGGCGTTTTCCCGCCTCATGCCAGTTGGCGCGCCATCAGCTCCGGCCATGCGGGCTGCGAGGGGGCACAATGGGTCGGCGACACGCTGCACTACGCCGCGCATCATGACGGCTTCGCCTTCAAATGGTCCGAGACCACCGGTCTCGTCGTCTGGCGCAAGGACTCGCCCGAGGCCACCAGCTTCCGTCCCGATGGCGCGGGCGGCTTTTACGTCGTGGAGCAGACCACGAGGCAGCTCACCCGCTGGAACGCCCAAGGCGAGCGTGTGGAAGTGCTCGCGGATGCCTATGAGGGCAGAAAGCTCAACCGCCCCAACGACGTCATCTTGAAGTCCGATGGCACGCTCTGGATCACCGATCCTGACTGGCTCTTCAACAAGCGTCCCAATGACAAAAAAGAGCTGCCCGGTCAGTTCGTATTCCGATTTGATCCGAAGACCAAAACGCTCACGAAAGCCGCCGAGGGCTTCGACAAGCCGAACGGCATCGCCTTCTCGCCTGACGAGAAGCATCTCTTCATCACCGACACTGGCACCAAGCACGTCTTCCGCTTCCCGGTCAACGCGGACGACACTTTGGGGCCGCGCGAGGTCTTCGCCACCTTCACCGAAAAAGGCCTTGACGGTCTCGCCCTGTCCCCGCAGAGCCTGCTCTGGGTCTGCACGAAAGACGGTATCCGCATCACCGCCTTAGATGGCAAAGCGCTCGGCCTCCTGAAAACCCCCGGCAAGCCCACAAGCATCGCCTTCGGCCCCGAAGGCCGCCTCGCCGTGACCATGAAGGATGCCTGCTACGTCACCAAACTTCAGTAACCCATCTCCCTCAGAATCCATGACTCCATGAATCCATCCACCACCACCCGTCGTTCCTTCCTCAAAACCGCCGCCTTCGCCGCACCGGCCATCGTGGGCCTCAACTCCATTGTCCGTGCGCAGACCGCGAATGAAGGCAAGCTCGGTGTCGCCTTGTGCGGGCTCGGCGGCTTCTCGAAGCAATCCATCGCGCCGGAACTGCCGCTGGCGAAGAACGTGTATTTCGCCGGAGCCATCACCGGTGATGTCGCCAAAGGGCGCGAGTGGGCAGCGCAATACGGCTTCCCGGAGAAAAACATCTTCTCTTATGCCGACATGGCGAAGCTGGCCGAGGCGAAAGACATCGCCATCGTGCATGTCGTCACGCCGAACTCGCTGCACGCGGAGCACAGCATCGCGGCAGCCAAAGCGGGCAAGCATGTCATGTGCGAGAAGCCGATGGCAACGGGCGCCGAGCAGTGTGAGGCGATGATCGAAGCTGCCAAAGCGGCCAACGTGCTCCTGGGTGTGAACTACCGCCTGCACTGGGAGCCGCATCATGTGAAGGCTGTTGAGGCGCTGCGCGGTGGAGCGGTGGGAGACCTCTCGAATGGCAACTATGAGTTCTCCTGGGGCTATGCCGCCGGCCTCGCCGATCCAGTGAGAGCCGCGACCATCAAGAAATGGCTGCTGGACCCGAAAATGGCCGGTGGCGGAGCGATGTTCGACACGGGCGTGTATCCCGTGCAGGCCGCGTGTTCCCTCACCGGCAAGGTGCCAGTGTCCGTCCGCGGCTTTCCGGCCACGCGGCACAAGGAGCTATTCCCCGAAGGCGTGGAGGAAACGATGAGCTTCGAACTGATGTTCGACGACGGCTTCCAGGCTCTCTGCCGCGCCAGCTACAGCAACAGCTTCCATCAATGCACCACGCTGGGCCCGAAAGGCAGCGTGGAAATCCTCCCCGGAGACAAAGGCAGTGTCTATGGCCAAAGCGGCGGCGGCAAACCCAGCGCCAAACGCCTCGTCGTGAACAAAAAAGACGTTCTCGCCGAAGACACCTTGCAGCTCGCCATGCTGCTCGACGAATTCGCCAAGGCCATTACCAGTAAGTCGCCCTTTCAAGCCGATGGCGCAATGGGCCTGCGCGACATCCGCATCATCGAAGCCATCTACGCATCCGCAAAACAAGGCGGAGCCAGCGTGGCGGTTCCGTTGTGAACCTTGCCCACATGAAGTCCACAGAATGAAAACGCTGATCTCTGTTTCTGTTCTTCTGTTGCTCAGCGGCGTTTCGTCACTGGCAGCGGATGAGCATGCCGAGCTACTTTTTGTGCGCCGCATCGTGCCGCTCCTTCATGAGAAGTGTCTCGCCTGCCACGGCCAGGATGAGGCGAACATCAAAGGTGGTCTCGACATGCGTTCGCTGACGGGCGTGCTCAAAGGTGGCGACAGCGAGGTTCCGGCACTCGCGGTGGGAAAGCCCGAGGAAAGCCCGCTCTATCTCGCCTCTCTGCGCACGCATGATGATTGGGAACCGATGCCCCCGAAGGAGGCGGACAAGCTTTATGCGGAGCAGATCGCCTGGATCAAAGACTGGATCGCAGGTGGTGCGCCATGGCCGGATGAGTCGCGGCAAAAACAAATCGCCGAGGCAAACGAGGTGACATGGTCCGCGGAGGATGGCATCACGGTGAAGACGACGGGAGCCTTGTCGCCCGAGTGGGCGAATCGGAAATACAAAACCGAGGGCCTGTGGGCTTATCAGCCAGTCGTGAAGAAGGATGGAGAAAAGCCGCTGGATGAGTTCATCACAGCGAAGATGCCTGTCGGCCTTGAGCCGGCGCCTGCCGCCGATGCCCGCACGTTGATCCGCCGCGCCTCGTATGACCTCACCGGTCTGCCGCCGACGCCGGAGGAGGTCACGGCCTTCGAGATCACGTACTCCAAGGACGCGAATACGGCGGTGAAGGCGCTCATCGACCGCCTGCTCGACTCTCCGCATTACGGCGAGCGCATGGCGCAGCATTGGCTGGATGTGACCCGCTACGCCGATTCGTCGGGCTTCTCGAACGACTACGAGCGTGGGAATGCCTGGCGCTATCGCGATTACGTGGTGCGCGCCTTCAATCGCGACAAGCCCTATGACCAGTTCATCAAGGAGCAAATCGCCGGGGATGAGATCGACGCCAACGACCCTGAGAAAATCATCGCCACGGGTTTCCTGCGCACGGGGCCGTGGGAGCTGACCGGCATGGAGGTCGAGAAGATCGCCCGCCAGCGCTTTCTCGATGATGTGACCAACAGCGTGGGCGAGACCTTCCTTGCACACTCGCTTCAGTGCGCCCGCTGTCACGATCACAAGTTCGATCCGGTTCCCACGCATGATTACTACTCGATTCAGGCTGTGTTTGCGACGACCCAACTCTCGGAGCGGGCCGCGGCTTTCCTTCCGGAAGAGAACACGCAGGGCTTCGAAGAGCGCGCCTATCTGGAAAGGAGCCTCGCGGAACACGAGGCCGTCCTGACGAAGCTCGACGCCGTGTTGCTGGAGAACGCCACGCGTTGGTTCAAGGACAACGGGAAGGACCCGGCCCAGTGGAATGCCGCGGTCGAAGCCGCACGCAATCGCGCAGTTCCGAAGCAAGGCCCCGCCAAGAAACTCGGCAAGTATTCGGACCTGTTCCTCGCGGTGCGCGATTCGCTAGCCAAGGCCGGTGTGCCGGAAGGAGACTTCCCCCCGAAACTGGTCGGCTTCACGCCTGAACAGTTCGGCATGGAACGAGTGGCGCGAAAAGGATTGGAGCGACTCCGGTGGGAACTTGATCGCTATGAACCCTATGCTCTCGCGGTCTATGGCGGCCGCACCCGACAGTACAAAACCGTCTTCACTCCGCTGCGCATGCCCTCCGACAGGATGAGCGCGGGCGAGCTGGAAGAGACCTGCATCCTCACCGGTGGTGATCCGTTTGCCTCCGGCACCAAGGTGAAGCCCGGGGTCCTTAGCGTGCTCGGCTCCGTGCAAAAGACGCCCATCCCCGACGCCATCGAAGGCCGTCGCAGAGCCTTCGCCGAATGGGTCGCCAGCGCGGACAATCCGCTGACCTCAAGGGCCATCGTGAATCGCGTGTGGATGTGGCATTTCGGCCAGCCTCTCGCGGGGAATCCGAACAACTTCGGCAGCACCGGCAAAAAGCCGACCCACCCCGAACTACTGGACTGGCTCGCGGCGAAGTTTGTGGAGAGCGGCTGGAGCTTCAAGGAACTGCACCGCCTCATCATGACCTCGGAGGCGTATCGCCGCAGCGCCACGCATCCTGATGTGAAGGCCCTGCGGGAGAAAGACGTCCTCGGCACCAGCTACGCCGTCTTTCAGCCGCGGCGTCTCAGCGCGGAAGAGCTGCGGGATGCCATGCTTTCGGCCACGGGCGAACTGAACCGCACCCTCGGCGGTATCCCGAACCGGCCTGAGATCAACCTGGAAGCCGCCCTGCAACCGCGCCAGGTCATGGGCACCTTTGCCTCCGCCTGGGTGCCCAATCCAAAGCCTGAGCAGCGCCACCGCCGCTCACTCTACGCCCTGAAACTGCGCGGCCTCACGGACCCGATGCTGGAGGTCTTCAATGCGCCCGCGCCGGACTTCTCCTGCGAGCGGCGCGAGGCCAGCACCGTCACGCCGCAGGTCTTCAGCCTCTTCAACAGCCAGGCCACCCAATCCCGCGCCCTCGCGCTGGCGCATCGCGTGCTCAAGGAAGCGCCGGAGGATGAAAAGGCCATCGAGCGGCTCTTCACGCTCGTGTTTTCGCGTGCGCCGAGCGTGCAGGAAAAACGTGACTGCCTCGCCCATTGGCGGCAAACCAGTCCGCTCGTCCAAACCGCGCCCACACCGTCAAAACCGCCTCTCGAAGTCCGCCGCGACGCGGTCGAGGAAAACACCGGCGAGAAGTTCTCTTTCAGTGAGAGGCTCCACGCCTACGTCGATTTCGTCCCCGACCTTCAGCCCGCTGATGTCGAGGCCCGCACCCGCGCCCTGGCAGATGTCTGCCTGGTCCTGCTCAACTCCAACGAGTTCGCTTATGTCTATTAAAAGCTATTTCACCTGTGCCGGAGGCCGTGCTTTGCATGCGCCCACGCGTCGCGATTTCATCTATTCGCTCGGAGCCTCGCTCGGCAGCGTCGCATTCACCACCTTGCTCGCCGAAGAGGCGAAGAACAATCCGCTCGCGCTCAAGGATGGCCATCTGGCCGCGAAGGCGAAGAACGTCATCTTCCTGATGATGGAAGGCGGGCCTTCGCACATCGACACCTTCGACCCCAAGCCCATGCTCGCGAAGATGCACCTCAAGGAGTTCGTGCGCGAAGGCCAGCAAAAGTCTGCCATGGAGAGTGGCAAACGCTACTATGTGAAAAGCCCGTTCAAGTTTATCAAAGCAGGTCAGAGCGGCGCGGACATGGCGGAAAACTGGTCGCACCTCGCGAAGGTGGCTGACGACATCTGCTTCTTCCGCGGCTGCACCGTGGACAGCGTGAACCACCCGACCGCGATGTATCAGATGAATTGCGGCAACCGTTTCGGCGGCGATCCCGGCATCGGCGCGTGGGTGAACTATGGCCTTGGTTCGCTCAATCAGGACCTGCCCGGTTTCATCGTGCTGCCCGAAGTCAGCTATCCGCAAGGAGGTGCCGCGAACTGGAGCAATGGCTACCTACCCGCGAACTACCAAGGCACGCCACTGCGAGCGAAAGGCTCACCCATTCTCGATCTCACACCGCCGCCCGGTGTCGGCGAAGCACGTCAGCGCAAGAACCTCGACCTCATCGCGAAGCTCAACGCCGCACACGCCGCGCAGCATCCCGGCCACGATGAACTCGCCGCACGCATGGACAACTACGAACTCGCCTTCCGCATGCAGATGCAGGTGCCCGAGACGCTCGACCTCTCCAAGGAGGATGCGAAGACCAAGGAACTCTACGGCATCGGCAACGACGCCACCGATTCCTTTGGCCGAAAATGCCTGCTCGCCCGCAAGCTCGTCGAGAAAGGAGTGCGCTTCGTGCAGCTCTACAACGGCTCCTGGGACAGCCACGACTACATCGAGCGTGCCCATGGCAATCTCGTGCGCGGCGTGGACCAGCCCATCGCCGCCCTCATCACCGATCTCAAACAGCGCGGTCTCCTGGACAGCACGCTCATCGTGTGGTGCGGCGAGTTTGGCCGCACACCCGACAACGGTGTGCGCGGCGGGACCGCCTATGGCCGCGACCACAATCCCAACGCCATGACCATCTGGCTCGCCGGTGGCGGCTGCAACGCGGGGCACACCATCGGTGCCACCGACGAACTCGGCATGACCGCCGTCGAAGGCAAAGCCCACGTCCGCGATTTCCACGTCACCCTCCTTCGCCTCCTCGGGCTCGACGACAACAAACTCACCTTTTACCACGCCGGCCGCTTCAAGCAGCTCAGCCAGTTCGGCGGCACCGTGATCAAAGGTCTCATCGCATGAAGCCCTGTCTCGGAATGATAAAACCCACCCTCACCCTCCTCACTGCGCTGCTGCTTAGTCTGCTGGCCGGTGTTCTGCCTGCTGCCGATTCAGGCGTTAATGGCGCGGCTCCGCCGGAGATTCTGGCACCGGACGAACTGGCGTTCGTCCGCGAGTTGGCGACGGCCACCCTCAAAACCTGCGGGGTGGCTCCGGGTGCCATCGTCGGCGACAAAACGAACACCTTGGGATTCCGAGCCATCACGCCGGGTGGTTATCCGGCGATCTGGGTCCTGGACTTCACCATGAATTTTTCCAGCGGCTTGATTGCGCGCGAGGACGGGCTCCGCCACTTCCAACTGATTCTGGAAAAGCAAAACGGCCCTGAGCCAAGGGAGCTGGGCCAGCAGGTGGTCATACCCGCCCATGCCATCCCCGATCATGTCAACGTGGATGGCGCACCGGTGTTCTTTCCCGGCACCTACGATCCATTGGCCCACATGAATGGCGACTGGGGTTTCCGCCCGCCCAGCAACAACCAGTTTGAAGTCATCTCGCTCGCCCACATGCTCGCTCGCAGTGGTGATGCCAAAGCGCTGCTGAGCCGCGAGGTGGGCGGACGCACCGTGTATGAGCGACTGAAGCTGGCGTTCGCGGTGCCGGAGATCGATCCGGCCACACAATTGGTGCGCACCACCGCGGCGCGGCGGTCGGTCGGATTCATTTTCTATGATGCCATCGAGATGACGGGAGACCTCCTGATGGCCTCGCTGATCCGCTACCGCGCAGCCCTGCACCTCGCCTGGCTCGCCACCAAGATGGACCAACCGGAAGACGCCGAACATTATGCCGACATCGCCCAGCAGATCCGCTCGCATATCCTGCCGGTCTTTGCCGACACCGACGGCACCCACGGCGGCTGGCTCAAAGCCTCCAACGGCATCTCCGGGCAGTCGGATGTGTGGGGCAGCATCTATGCGATCTATATCGGCGCGGTTGAGGGTGAAGCCCGCGCGGCTTTGCTCAGGACGATTACGGCGGAGTTGGCCAAGCCCGGAGAGATCGAGTTCGAGGGTGCCCTGCGCCACGTCCCGCTGAGCGGCGACTTCTCGCCGACTACCATGTGGGAGAAAGCCAGACCCCAAAAAAACAGGTATATGAACGGCGCCTACTGGCACGTCCCTGTCGGCTGGCTGCTGGCCATCCTGCAGCCGGAGTATCCGGAGTTGGCGCAGACCATTAAGCGGAATTGGCTGGGCCACTTGCGTGCGCAGCAGGGCAAAGTGTGGGAGTGCATCGGCTGGGACGGGCAGGCCAACAAGAACCCGTCCTTCGGAACATCGATTGCCCTACCGTTAGGCGTTCTGAGCCGAGGGGAACTGCGCGCCGACCGGCTGGCCGCACCGTTGGCTGCGGTTTATGCAGCAGAGCCCGCCTCGAATCTCCACCCCTACGTCACGGCTGGTGATCCAAACATTAGCAGGGCTTTCCGTATCGCTGTTGGCGACATCGCCAGCAACGTGGTGCCGTTTCAGGCTGCGCCTATTTCCAAAAACGATTGGGCGAAAACTTCGGCACAGATAATCAAGATCGCCGGCACCGCCGATGTGACTCCTTCGAGAATGCCGGTGCTGGGAGCAGGGCTTGATTACCCGTGGTTGTTTCAGACCGACACCGGGATGCACGCCTGGGATGGTGCGGGGTTCCTGCAATCCGAGGCGATGACGGGCGCGTTATTGGCCACGCTGAAACTCGATAAAGATGGCGATCTCCTGTGCGGTTGCGGGGGTTCGATGTCCTGGGGCCTCACGTGGACCATCGGCGCGTGGTCGCATTACCTGATCACGGGCGACCGGCCGTTCCTCAAGGTCGCGCTGACAGCGACGTTGTCCACACTCGATCATCTGGAGCGCAACGAGTTCGACGCCGACAAGAACCTCTTTCGCGGGCCGACCATCGGTGGTGATGGGATTTCCAACTACCCGGACGTCTGGGCCAAATCGATGCCCGGCGTCACCCATATCGGTGCGTGGATGGAACACAATCCCGACAAGAAGGCCGCATTCGGTCTGGGATTGCCGATGCATGCGCTATCGACCCAGTGCAGCATCTATGAAGGCTATCTGCTCGCGGGCAAAATGCAGCGGGAACTGGGGATGCCGGTGGATCCGGGCTTGCAGGAGAAGGCGAGACTCCTGAAAGAAGCCATCAACAAGCATTTCTGGCGGGAGGATGCGGGCATCTATCGGTTTCTGGTGGACCCATTCGGGGGCAGTGACCAGCAGGAAGGACTGGGCAATGCCATGGCGGTACTCTTTGGCGTCGCGAGCCCGGAACAAGCGCAGCGCATGTGCGCCAGCCTGCACATCGCGCCTCAGGGGATTCCGTGGATTTGGCCACCCTACCCGCGCTATGTCACCGCGGACCCGATGGCGATCGCGCAGCGCAGCGACATCTGGCCTCTAGTGAACGGACCGTGGTCGTCGGCTGCAGCCATGTCCGGTCGCGTGGACCTGTTTGCCCTGGAACTCAAAAAGGCCGCCGACCGCGCCTGCCGCGACAACCAGTTTGCGGAAAACTATCACCCAATCACTGGCGAAATTTATGGTGGCATCCAGGAAGGCAGAACGGGCAGGAAAGGCGCAGGTCTTGCGGCCTTTGTCGCGGCACGACTTGGGGGCACCGGAGAACCAACACCCGAAGCCATCGCGAAACTCTTTCCCGCTGTAGAAGGAAAAGAAGGCATCAATCACTGGCCCTCCTGCGGAAGGAACACGTTCAGTTCCACCGCGTATGTGCGCATGGTGCTGCAAGGCCTCTGCGGCCTGCAACTGGGCACCGACGGCATCACCTTCAAGCCAACGATTCCAAAAGGCATGAGCCCGGTGGCGGTCTATGAGTTGCCGTATCGCCAGGCCGAGCTGGAAATCCACATCACCGGTGAAGGCAACGTGGTGAAGAAACTCACCATCAACGGCCAGGAAGCTCGCTCCATTCCAACCACCGCCACCGGCAAGCAGGTGGTCAGGATCGAGATGAACGACGCGAACAATTGAATCATCAACTATGAGACGAACCCGTCCACTCCTCACATTCTTCCTGCCCGCGATGCTGGGCTTCGTGCACGCCGCCGATTCGCCGGCGCCCGCCACCTATGACGAACCTCACCGTCCGCAGTTTCATTTCACGCCGCCGACAGGCTGGCTGAACGATCCGGTCGGCATGTTCTTCTACGAGGGCGAATATCACCTCCACTACCTGGGCGCACCAGACAAGCCCGGGGGGTGGGGCTATGCGTGGATCCATTACGTGTCGAAGGACATGGTGCACTGGCAGCCGCTCACCCCCTCAGTGCCCGGAAACAAGACCGCATCAGTCGGCGGTGGGTCGGTGGTGGTGGATGTGAAAAACACATCGCGCCTCCAGTCCGGCGAGGAAAAGCCGCTGGTGCTGTTGTGGAACTCCATGAGCGCCATTCCCGGGGATGGCTTCGTGGCCGGGCCGTGGCGTGCCGAGCAGAAAGTGTGGCGAACCCACAGCACGGACCGCGGACGCACCTGGCAAGCAGATGAAGAACCGATCCTCGCGCCGACGGACGGGAACCGCGACTTCCGCGACCCGAGCGTCATCTGGCACGAGGCCTCGCAGCGCTGGGTCATGCTCGTCTGCCGCGGCTACCACGACTTCTGCGATGTCTTCGCCTCTCCCGACCTCGAGAAATGGCAGCGTGTCGGCAAGGCTCCGAACGGAGAAGAGCCGCGGCTCATCCAGCTCCCCGTGCATGGCACAGCGGAGAAGAAATGGGTGTTCCTGGGTGGCGACTATCCGATGTCACCTCCGCAACTCGGCGGAAAGTATGTCGTGGGCGATTTCGACGGCAAGAACTTCACGCCAGAGTCCGGCGCGAGGCGTCTCGGAGGCAATCACTTCGTCGGGCACAGTTTCACCAACATGCCGGATGGCCGCCAGATCTGGATGGGTTGGAAGTGGCTGCGCGACGAGGGCGCACCCGGCCCGTGGACCGGCGGACCGTTAACGCTTCCCGTCGAGCTGAGCCTCGACCGAGACCCCGAAGACAAACTCGTTCTCCGCTATGCCCCCGTCAAGGAGTTGCAGTCGCTCCGCCAGGAGCCCGTGCAGTTCCGTGACGAGACCATCGGCGAAACCTGCACGCTGCTTACCGACAAAGGGATCAAGGGTGAGTTGTTCGAGGTCATCGCCGAGTTTGAGATCGGCAAAGCCAAGGAGTTCGGCCTCGAGTTCCACAAAGGCGAAGCTGCCGGCTTCACGGTTGGCTACGAGGTCAATGGCAGGAGACTCGCCCTCCGCGACCCGAAAGGCACCGAGTTGCTCTCCCAACTCCTGCTCGCCAAACGTGGCCGCGTGAAACTGCACCTCTTTCTCGACCGCTCGATGCTGGATGTCTTCGGGAACGACGGCCTCACCTGGAACTGTGCCTTCTTCAAGCCCGACCAGCCTGCGCAACAAGGGATCGAACTCTACGCCAAAGGGGGTGATGTGAAGCTCGTCTCCCTCGACATCTGGCCGCTGAAATCGGCCTGGAAGTGACTATCATGAAACAGACCATCACATGCCTCACCGCCCTGTTGCTCGCGCCGCTGACTGCGCTGCATGCTGCAGATGTCCAGAAGCCCAACATCATCTTCATCTATGCGGACGACTGGGGATGGGGTGACCTGGGCTGCCATGGCAGCACTTGGTTGAGAACACCGAACCTCGACAGGCTCGCTAGCCAGGGAACCGACTTTCAGCAGTTCAACGTGCTCAATCCAGTGTGCTCACCGAGCCGCACGTGACCTGCCCCCCTTAAACAGCACCACTTCCAGAGAGAGAATCTGGGGGTGTGAC
>JBBAVO010000063.1:5612-13721 GCA_040397635.1 Pirellulales bacterium | reverse complement strand
TCGCAGATGGCCCCGGGCACGACCGTGCTCTTGCTCGCGGGCCAGTCGAAGTCGGCCGCGCCCGTCATGAGTCCCGCCACGTCGCGTTTGGCCGACGGCAGCACGCCGGAAACGATCTCGGCGTTGACCCCGAGAGCCTGCAGTGCCCGCACGATCGGCGGGAAGGCCGGGCTGCGGGTCTTGGTCCGCACGTCGTCGTTGGTCACGAAGTAGATCGTGCCGGGTGGCTTGGTGCCGTCAGCTGCCACAGATGACTCCAGTCCGCGGACGATCTCGGGCACCGAGTTACCCCGTCCGGCCGTTACTCCCAGCATCACGGAAAGGAGGTAGCGGTTACCAGCCTCTTTCACCACCTCGCCCTGGGCGTCAAAGCGATGCCAGCCCTGGAAGCCGTCGGTTGACTTCGGCACGCCCTCGGCATCGAGCGGCCGCCAGTAGCGGTTGCTCTGCGGATCGAGCCAGACCGGCCCCTTGCCACTCCGCACCGCGCCGTAGAGCATCGTCATGCCGGTGAGCGAGCCGGACGCAAACTTGTGGATCTGTTGCGCAGCGAGTGCCTCGGGCATCTCCTCACCGAAGTCGATCCGCCAGGGAAAATCGCTCGAATACACCACGCATTGAATCTGGGGGGCGAGTCGCCGGCCGTCGATTGCCTGGAGGATGGGGTCGAGCAGGTCGCTGCGAAACGCGGCGATGCTGATGCTTTCGGTGCTCTCCTGCCACGGCAGCATGAGCACGTTGATGGGGGGAATGCCGCGCAGGGCGGCATAGGCATTGGCCACCGCGACACTGTCGGGGCTCGAAGCATTGACGACGAGGAAGAGATTCTCGGGGCCTCCGCCCGCCCGTGCGCCGGTAGCCCACGCCGACGCCACCAGCAGCAAGGCTATGGGAAAAAGACGCGGTTTCAGACGGGGGTGCATGGTGTGGTGTGAGGCGAGGAGCGGTGGTGGACAGGAGAGTGCCAGGACAGCGGAACCGTCCGCGGCCCTGATGCATTAGACTCTGCAGGAAAGGAGTTTGCATGAGCGGCTTGCAGCGGATGCACGGACACATGGTTGGGATTGTCTGCACGGTTGGCACGGTTGCATTGAGTGCCACCGTTGTCGCGGCGTTGCTGGCGGTGGTCGCGGTGCCGTCGGAAACTCGGGCGGAAGAGCCGCCCGCATTCTCCGGTCCGCGAGCGTTTGCGCACCTGGAGACGATCTCGGGCCTGGGGCCACGGCCGAGTGGTTCGGCGGCGATGGTGCAGCAGCGGGCCTTGTTGGCCACCCACTTCCGCGCCGCCGGCGGCACGGTGCACGGGCAGGCCTTCCAGATCCGCGACCAGCGCACAGGTGCGCCCGTGCACATGGAGAACCTCGTCGTCGAATGGCATCCCGACCGCCGTGACCGCGTGCTCATTGGTGCCCATTACGATACGCGTCCATTCCCCGATCGTGATCCCGTCGATCCCAAGGGAGTGTTCGTCGGAGCCAACGACGGCGCCAGCGGTGTGGCGCTGCTGATGGAACTGGCCCGCGCGATGCCCTCGCTACCGGGCCCCGTTGGCGTCGACTTCGTCCTCTTCGATGCGGAGGAATATGTCGTTGCGAAACGTGATCCCTATTTCCTGGGATCGACCTTCTTTGCGCGGCAGTATGCGGCAGAGCAGCAGACCGGTAGGCAGCAGCACCGCTACCGCTGTGGCGTGATCGTTGACATGGTGGCCGACCGCGACCTCGAAATCTGGCAGGAGCAGCAGAGCGTCAACTGGCCCGACACCAGCCCGGTCGTGGACGCGATCTGGGCCGTGGCAGCCCGCCGGAACGTGCGGCAGTTTGTGCCCCGCCCCAAATACACGGTCGAGGATGATCATGTGCCGCTGCGGATGATCGGCAAGATTCCCACCTGCGACATCATCGACTTTGATTATCCGCACTGGCACACCACGCAGGACACGCCAAGGCAGTGTGCGCCGGAGTCCTTGGAGGCTGTCGGCGGCGTGCTGCTGGAATGGCTGCGCGGGCTCCAGTAGCAGGTGCGTGCTGGAGAGCCGTGATACAGCCGGTGATCATGCCGGGGATACAGCGATCGATGCCGACACCTATGCAGCCAGACGCCCATCCGCGACGTGAGCCCTTGGCGGTGCCCGACTGCGGCATGATGGGCGTGCCGGTGCGGGTGTCACTCTGGCTCGTGCCCGAGGGCGCCGACGTGCTGGAGGGAGATCGCGTGGTGGAACTGCTCGCTGGTGGAGCGACTATCGACCTGGAGTCGCCCGTCGCCGGTCGCCTGGTGGCGCAGCTCGTGGATGAGGATGAGGCGGTGACGCCTGGCACGGTGATCGCCGAATTCGAGGCCGCCCCATGACATTCCGGCCGACCGAAGCGGGCTGGTTGGGCCGGTTGCTGCGCGACCGTCTGAGGACGGCTTGTCTCTTGCACGGAACGTTGAACGGCCGCGGCGTGCTGGGCCTCGCGCTGGCCGGCGCGGCGACGATGTTTCTTGTGCAGCCGCCTGCCGACTGCTGGATGCTCGCCTGGCTGGCCCCGCTGCCGTGGCTGGCGATCGTGCAGGCCGACCGCATCTCGGCTGCGCATCCCTGGCGAAGCCTGTGGATCGGCGGCTTCTGTCACTGGCTGGCCACGATTCACTGGCTGCGGCTGCCGCACCCCGCGACGTCGATCGGCTGGGTGGCGCTGTCGGTCTATCTGGCGTGCTTCCTGCCCATCTTCGTCGCGATTGCCCGCCGGCTGGTGCATGGCTGGCGGTGGCCGCTGGTGGTGGCGGCGCCCGTGGCGTGGATGGCCTGCGAGCACCTCCGTGGCTCGGTGCTGGGAGGCTTCACGTTCGGCGGCCTCGGGCACACCCAGTGGCGGTGGACCACGCTTATCCAGATGGCCGATTGCCTGGGGGCGGTTGGTGTCGGGGGCGTGGTGATGGCCGTGGCCGCCGCCCTGGCCGAGGTCGTCGCCGCGGTGGCGTCGCGGGAACGCGTTCGCGTCGCCGTCCTGTCTGGCCTGGCCGCCACCGTCATGCTGGCTACCACCCTCGGCTACGGACGCTGGCGGATCGAGGGCGAACCGCGGACGGGCGGTTCCACGATCGATGTGCTGCTCGTGCAGGGATCGATCGACACCGAACTCAAGCACGATCCCGCAGCCGCAGGCGACGTGGCACGGCACTACGACGACCTCACGATGGCCGCGCTGGACTTGCGTGAAGGACCAGCCGTGGGTGAAGCCGGCCCATCGCGGCCGGACCTCATCGTCTGGCCAGAGACGATGTGGCGGTGGGGCCTGCTCGACATTGATTCTGACGAGGTGCTGCCGGAGAACGTGGTCGAACAGACGCTTGCCGGCCGGGATGCGACGGGGACTGCCGCCGACAGGCAGGCACAGTGTCGTCGTATCCTCGAGCAGGAGCGGCTCACGCTGCTGGCCGCCTTCGCGCGGCGGTATGGTACGCACTGGCTGGTTGGCCTCGACAAGCAGGTGGTCACACCCCACGCGCCCTCCGGCGCGAGGAACTACAACTGCGGGTTGTTCCTCGATCCCGAGGGCATCGCGATGGCGTGCTACAGCAAGCAGCATCCCGTGATGTTTGGTGAATACATCCCGTTCGCCGAGCGGTTCCCTTGGCTCTACCGGCTCACGCCGCTCCCGGCCGGACTGACGGCAGGCACGCAGCCGGTCGCGGTGACGATCGCCGGCTCGCGGGTGGCGGTGAACATCTGCTACGAGACAGCCCTGC
Source organism: Pirellulales bacterium (assembly GCA_040397635.1). Classification (GTDB taxonomy): domain Bacteria; phylum Planctomycetota; class Planctomycetia; order Pirellulales; family UBA1268; genus CAMCQY01. The sequence goes on along the minus strand of JBBAVO010000063.1, from coordinate 9,986 downwards.
CGGAGGCGGTGCGGTCGCTGGTGCTCGATCTGGCCCGCCAGGGCGGCCGGCCCGACGTCATCGTCAATCTCACCAACGACGGCTGGTTTTGGGGGTCGAGCGAACTCGACATGCACCTGACGGCGGCGATCTTCCGGGCTGTCGAGGTGCGGACACCGCTGGCGATCGCGGCAAACACTGGGTTTTCTGCCTGGATCGACGGTTCGGGGCGGCTGCTGGCCAGGGGCCCCAGGAGGGCCACCGGCACCCTGCGGGCCCGCGTCAGGCCGGACGGCCGCATGAGCCCGTGGCTGGTGTGGGGGAGTCTGCCGCTGGGGGCGTGCGTGGCGATTGCAGCGGTCGCGCTGCTGTCGGGATGGTCTCGGCGAGGGAGGTTGCAGACTCGTTGACCCGCCTGCCGATCAACCCTTAGGCTGACACGAGCGGGCGGGAGGCGGTGCGATGCCGCCCGTCGAAACGTCGCCATTCCGCGAGCGCAGTGGGTCGACCATGAAAAACGTCCTCGGCAAGATCTTCGTGTTTGGTGTGTTCGTCATGAGCCTCATGCTCATGAGCTTTGCCGTTGCGATCTATTCGTCGCACGTCAACTGGCAAGAAGTGGCCAAGAAGAAGCAGGAAGATCTGGACAAGCTCAAGGCGGAGGAGACCAGTCTCAACCAGGAGATCACGCGGCTGACGGCGAACGTCGCCTCGTCGGAGGCGGCCCGCGACCAGGTGATCGCCAAGTTCCAGCAGGCACTCATCGAAAAGGATCAGGAACTCAAGAAGCTCACGGAAGCCCGCGATGAGAAGTTGACCGATATGCAGAAGAAGATCGCCGATCTGGCGACCGTCGAGGCCGACCTCACCCGTGCCCGGGAGGAAGTCACGAAGCTGCAGACCGAGGTGCGCGAGAGGCAGCAGAAGGTTGACGCGCAGGTGACCAGGGCCGCGGAAATAGCTGGACAGCTGCACGAAAAGGAGTCGTTCCTCGAGATCGCCAACGAGCGGAAGTCGCAGCTGGAAAAGCAGGTCGCGCAGGCCCGCCTCCTCCTCAAGCAGAACGGCCTCTCGCTCGACAACCTGCCGAAGGACCGCGTGCCGACGATGAACGGCGTAGTCATGGCCGTGGCGGATGACGCCATCGAGGTCTCGCTGGGCTTCGACGACGGCCTCCAGACCGGCCACCAGATCGAGGTCTATCGCAACGACGAGTATCTGGGACGCGCGATCGTGAAGAGCGTGAAACCTGATCGCGCGATCGCCGTGCTCGTGAGGGAATACTCGCGGGGCATCGTCCAGCGTGGTGACAAGGTCACCACGCGACTCAAAGCCTGAGACTCTGGAACGAGTACGCCGGTCGTCATCCCAGTCCCGAGACTGCCCTCAGACTCCGAACCCTTCTGAATGCCATGGCCGACGATTCGAAGTCCAATGCTCCGCGTCCACCGATGAACGTCTACACGGCGATGCTGCTGCTGTCGTTCATCGCCGTGTCGAGCGGCTGTCTGATTCTGGCACTGGACCTGTTTTTCAGGCGGATGTCCTTGCCTTTGAAGCCCTAGCATCAGACGCCACGGGTGTCGCCATGTTCGGCTGGCTGCGGTCCCGACGACGCCGCTCGATCCAGGATCGGCCGTGGCCGCCGGTCTGGGAAGACATCCTCAGGCGAAATCTGCGGCAGATGCAGTGGCTCGCCGCCGACGAGCGCGAGCGGCTGCGGGCGTGGGTCGCGGTGTTCATCGCCGAGAAGCGGTTCGAGGGCTGTCGCGGCATGACGATCGACGACGAGGTCCGCGTGTCGATCGCCGGCCAGGCTGGTCTCATCGTGCTGGGGATGCCCGACGAGTTTTTCGAACGCCTGCAGTCGGTGCTGGTCTATCCGGGCGACTACCTCGTCTCTCGGTCGACGCCGCTGGAGGGTGGCGGTGAATTGCAGTGGCAGGAACCGCGGCTGGGCGAGACCTGGAACGGTGGCAGCATGGTGCTCTCCTGGCCCCGGGTGGTCGAGGGGGGCCGGCTCCGCGACGGACCGCGGAGCGTGGTGATCCATGAATGTGCCCATGTCATCGACCTGCTCGACGGCGAGATCGACGGCGTTCCGCCGCTGGCGTCGGCCACCGCGCGTCGCGAGTGGATGCGAGGCATGGCCGACTGCCGGGAACGGTTTGCGGAGGCGGTGGACGAGGGGCGGTTCGTCGCGTTCGATGACTACGCCGCCGAAGGGCCTGGGGAATTCTTTGCCGTGGCCAGCGAGTGCTTCTTCCAGGATCCCCACCGGCTCCACCGCTACGATCACGACCTCTATCGGCTCATGGCCGAGGCGTGGCAGCAGGACCCGAAGGTCCGCGTGCCGGTGCAGCGGGCACGGTAGCAGCTGCGTCTGACGACTCTGCGGGCGTCGGCGTGCCTGTCGCACGCGGTGCCAGGCTCACGAGCGTGCCCGACGGAGAGGCCAGCACCAGTCGATCGGAGTGCGTGTTGACTACCGGCAGGGTGAACGGCCCGAGGCAGAGCCGCTCGCGGGGGGAACCGTCGGCCAGATCAAACGCGGAGAGTTTCCCCAACTCGTCGATCAGCCACACCCGGCCGCCACCGACGGCGAGGATGGTGCCGGTCAGGCAGGTCTGCCAGAGTTCTGCCCCCGTCTCGGCAGAATAGGCGGCGATCCCAAGGTCGCCGAGTGACACCACCACCGTGTCACCGGAGAGAAAAGGACCGGAAAAGGCGGGGCCCGGCAGTACCGTGTGCCAGGCCAGTTGCAAGTCTTTTTTGATGCTGGTGGGGAGTTCGATCCGGGCCAGGTCGCCAGCGGTGGTGGTGGCGAAAATACTGCGGTCTCGCACCACCGGCGGACCCGCCGGTGGATTCTCCAACGAGAATTCCAATCGCTGCCAATCGAGTTCTCGGGGCTGCAGGGTGACGAGCAGCCCGTCCGACGTGCACCACAGCACTCCGTCCACCAAAGGGATCGGCGTGATTTCAACGTCGTTGCTGCCGCCGGCATGGATCTCAATTGGATCCATGGTCTCCTTCCGCTGCCGTTTGGCCTTGGTTTTCTTTACGGATTTTTTGGCAGTCTTCGCCGTCGAGGATTTGTCGTCCGCCGGTGTGGATGCCACGGGGTGCCGCTGCGGATGGACGGCGAAGCGGTTGATGGCACCGGCGGCGGTGGGGACGTAGACCCAGTTGCCGGTCACGGCAGCGCCTCCCGACACGCTCTGGCCAATGGGCTCCTGCCAGCGGAGTTGACCGGTTAACCGTTCCAGGCCGGTGAGGCCCTGTTCACTGGGTACGGCGACGAGATCGGGGCCGATGCCGGCCCGTGTGATCGGGCCACCGCGTGAGCCGACCCGCTGCGACCAGAGCAATGACCCGGGACGCGGAGCCCCGGCCGCCGGCGCGCCATCGCCCCACGGGGCGGCCTGCACAGCGTGGACGGTGCCATCGGTGGTCTGCGCCACGACGAGGCCATCTCCCACGACCACCTGATTCAGGCTGTAGCCACTGGCGACGTACGGCAGTTGCAGGATCCACTCCCTGGTCAGTCCCGCCTCATCGGCCGTGAATTCGTCGGCAGCCGTGCCGGCGAGGCAGGCCTGCCCGAGGGCCGGCGTGGGTGCAACCGCCGCGGAGGCAAGAGTCAGGAGCAGGATCGAGCAAGCGGTGGCGTGAATCCTGACGATCATGGCTGTGGCCTGAGAATCGGGGGCAGGGCGTCTTTCGGAGCGGCGGGAGCAGATTCCCGCAGGGCAAGCTTAGCCTGCGAAATCATGGCCTGCGAAACTGCTAAACTGAAGGTCTTCCGGCGCGATCCCCGAGGCCCGTGCCGCCCCCGGACAAGCCTGAAACACCGAGGCAATGTGTCGATGCGGCAGGACCCCCCCACCGATTCCCAAAACCATCCGCAGGCCGATCCGCAACGCAGCCGACCGAGCGATCCTGCGGCCGTCGTGTTGGGGTATCTAAACTTCTCCTCCGGGACCTTCGATCCGGCCGTCTGGCGGGCGATGAACGCCCTTTTTGAGTCCGTCGAACCGGCCGCGGCCGGCGGCAGCGCCGCCGGACCGATCCCGGAGCGGCCCGATGCCGCGGCCGGGGTGGCAGCGCTGCTGTCCGAGCGACTCCAGACGCTCGCGGCGACCGAGACTGCCTTTCGGGATGCCACGCAGGCCAGAGCGGTGATCGACCTGCTCTTTTCCCGGCTGCTGCCAGCCTACCGGGATTTTCATAGCGATCTTCTGGAACATCAGCCGGTCGGCGGCCTGGAGCGGCCCTTCTTTCTGATGGCGGCAGCGCAGGCCATTCTGGCCAGCAACAAGGCCGGGGATCTGGCCGGGGATCTGGCCGGCACCGATCCTGACACGGTCGTGCAGGAGGCGATCGGCCGGCTCA
>JBBAVO010000063.1:0-5512 GCA_040397635.1 Pirellulales bacterium | reverse complement strand
GATCTGGCCGGCACCGATCCTGACACGGTCGTGCAGGAGGCGATCGGCCGGCTCAATGACTACGTCGGCTGGCGGCCGGTGGCCGTGCTGGAGAACGGTCAGCTTTCCGAGTCGTATCCGCATGAGCGTGTTCGACCGGTGCCGCTGTTCATCCGCGGAGTTGGGGCTGCACATGGCCGCTACCGCCGGCTCGTCGAGGATGCGCTCGCAATCCTCGAGCAGGCACCGGAACAGCTGCTGCGGCAGGCCGACTTCGACCTCGCCCTGCTGGAGGAACTGGCCTTCGATCCACGGGCCTTTGATTTCATGCATCCCGCGGCAAGCAGGCCCAACTATCTCTTCGGCCTGTGGGATCCCGCCTGCATCGACGGCCAGGGCTTCTACCGACGGATGGTCGTGCAGCAGGCCACGCTCGACGGCATCCTGTCGTGGGCCGAGGCGGCGGTCGAGTCGTCCGCCGACCGAGAGCCGTCGCGGCAGGCGCAGCTGCGGCGCGAGTCGGCGGCGGTGCTGGCGGGGGTGATCCTGATGGCCTCAGGGCTCTCCGGGCACGGGCCGGGAGCGTCCTCCGCGAGCCTGCCGCTGGCCGATTTGCTTCCGCGAATCGCCGGCTACCGCGATGAGTTTTACCGCTGGCTGATGGCCCAACTCCCGGAGGATCATCGGCAGCTCTTGGACGTCGAAACCCGCCGCCTGCGACAGCCGTTCGGGGGCGTGCGGCGGCACATCAACAGCCTGCTGGCCGGACGGCGGGCGCGGCAGGTGGAGAGCGTGGCGTTGGCGGCCGTGCTTGCGCGGCTTGGTCGGGCGGATGGCGCAGAGCGGATGGCTGGCATGGTGCCCGCCGCGTCGGCCCGGATGGCGGCCCGCATTACAAGCCGCGTCGTGGCCGCGCAGCAGTCGTTGCGGCAGGCGGCGGCCGCCGACGAGAGCATCTCCGCGCGCGAGAGCATCTGTACGAAAGAAAGCACCGCCGCACTCGATCATCTCGACACCGCGACTGCGCTCCTCATGCGGGCGGTGGCGTGTGGCGCGGTGGTCGATCCGTGGAACATCCTCGGTCTTGGCGGTCAGTTTCCCCTGCACGAACCCGGGGGCGAGAGCCTGACCGATTCACGTGTGGAGGACCTCGTGGCGATCACGGAGTCGATCCTCGACGGCTATGCCGCCGTGTGGCGGCAGGCGGCGCTCGACGGACCGCCGGCCGCGGCGGCGCGGGCGGCGGCTGCGGTCGAGACGCTCGGCGGGTGGTGGGATCGCTTCGCGACAACGACGGTGTCGGGCGTGCCGCATCTTTCGGGCCGCGAGGTTCACGATTCGGCCCGCGAGGTGATCGCGGCACTCACGCGCCGCCGCGAGACCGCGCCCCTGCCGCCACCACCAGGATTCTGGCGGCAGGAGGTGGCGTTGTTCTCGTCACCCGAGACGCATGCACGGGCCACCGATTGTCTGCTCCATGAGGGGGATCTCGATGGGGCGATGGGTCTGCTCGTGCACTGGGCATCGTTGCTCGAGGGGCCGGCGATCGACCGCTCCGGCGGCGTCTGGATGGGGGAGGCGACGCGGTGGATGGCGCGGGCCTGCACCGATCGATCGGAGGCCGGCCGATCCCGCGTGCGCCGGTTCATCGAGCTGGTCGAGGCCAATACGGGTGGCGTGGCCGACGTCATCGCCGCCGCGGCAACTGGTCGCGAACCGGGTGATGGCAGGCGATCGGGCCGCGACTCCGACGGTCCCGACGGCCCCCATGACGATCATGACGACCATGACGACTTCGCCGACGAACAGACAGATGATGATGACAGCAGCGAGGAGAGCGTGGCGTCCGCGTATGAGTCGATGGTCTGGCGCGACTCCACCGATGACGGTGTCGATGGTGGCATGCTCGACCTGGAAGGTGGTGGCGGCTCGACGCTGGCGGGCGTGGCGGCCGTCGAGGCGGCGGCTGAGTTTATGGCCGGCGTCTGCAACCTGCTCGCGGACGCGGCGGTGGCCTGGTGCACGATCGATGCGGCGACCGGCGTGAAAGTATCGCAGGCCGAGATTGATGCCGTCTCGGGCTGGCGGGAGTCGGTGCGACGGCTGCGTCGCACGCTTATTCGTGCGGCGGCTACGGTGGCCGGTCGCGATGCCACGCCGTCTCCGGGCATGTCGCCCGTGGAATTCGACAAGCTGCGGTGGCACCGCGATGCCGCGGCCGAACAGATGATCGAGACGGCTGTGCAGGCGAGCGAAACGCTCTGGCTGCTGTCGGCACGGCTGCACGGCCCCGGGCTGCATCGCATGGTTCAGCCTTCGTCCCGACGGCAGCGGGTGGGCAAGGCGTCGATCGGCAGACTCTTTGCGACGCTGCTCGCGGGCGAGGCCGAGGCGACACGGGATCAGCTGGCGCTCGTGCGGAGCAGGCTTATCGGGCGGATGGTGCTCTATGTGCCGCTGTCGCGTGGCGGTGATCCCAAACGGATCGTGCTGGCGCGGAGCCGGGAGCGGCTGCTGACGCGGCTGGCGGCATGCCTGCCGCGGCTGGGGCTCGTGGTAGAGACGGCAGAGATCGTGCACCTCGCCAAGGCGCTCGAGAGTCGGCGGCCTCGCGGTGCAGCGAGCGTGAGCGAGTTCGATCGGGTGTTCGAGGCAGCCGCGAAGGCGCTCGTGGAGCGGATCGTGGAGACGGCGACGGCGGCGGAGCCGGGTGGAACGAAGCCGGAGACGGCCGTGGCGACTCAGCGAATTCTCGACGGGCTGTCGCTGCTCGTGCCCCGTCTGCTCGACACCTGGACGGCGCACGCCCGGCAGCTCCGGCTCTCGGTGCTGGAGCGATTGCGAGACGAGAAATCGTTCGCCGTGATTCGGGAGTTCGTCGAACGGTATGGCGCCGGCCTGTTCACGCAGCAACTGCTCTCGCCTCCGTCGCTGCGTGGCATCCTGCGGGGCGGCGTGCGGAATTTTCTTGAGCACCTCGTCGACCGTGCGGCGGGAGAGCCGGACGAGATCGAACTGTCGGAATCTCCGACGCCACAGCGGCGTCCCACACGGCTGCTCGAGGATCTCTCCAGCGGTGCTCTGCCGATCAAGCAGGCTGCGTCCCGGCTGCGGCTGGTGCTCGAGAGCGTGGCGGAAAATCACCCGGAGTATCGCGACTGGAACTCCACGACCACGCAGTCGGACCGTGGCGAGTGCCTGCATGTGCTCCTGGACTTCCTGCGGATCAAGGCGGAGCACGAGCGCATCGCGTGGACACTGCGGCCGGTGAACATGGCGCACCGGGTGCTGGCGCGGCGGTCCGCGGTCGAGGCGGCCGAGGCCTGGAGGGGACGCATGCGGGACGAGACCGGCACGACGGCCGAGAGCCTGATTGAACGGCTCACTCGGCTGGAATCGCATTGGGGCGTGCGGCTGGCAAGCGTGTCGGATCGGGTAAGACGGCCGTTCACGACGGCACTGGAACAGGATGAGCTCGAGGCGCTGGTCGATCCGGCTGTGCAGGAACTGTTCACGGGAAGCCCTGCGGGTGCCGGCGGCTCGCTCGAGGCATGCGCGACGCGGTTTCTGGGTGTGGCGAGCGGTTCGGGCGTGGAGGTGCCGGCCTGGCTGGACCGGCTCACGACCGCCGTGGACCGTGCGATCGACCGGGCCGATGCCGGACTTCCGGTGGGAGTTGCGAACAGTCCGGCGATGATTCGTCTGCCGGAAGCTCTGCCGTGGGCACCGCTGCCGTGGGATGCCCTGCACGCGGCGCTGGCGAAGTGAGGCGACCGGAATCATGAATGCTAGTCGTGCAGGCTGTTCGTCGCGCCCCAGCGTTGCCGTCTGGCTCGCCGGCACCATCGGCATCGACGCCTACGGAGCAATGGCTGAGCGGCTCGCGTGGGAGGTGTCGGAGCCGCATGGCCGGCCGCCGACGCTCATGCTCTACGATCTCGCGCCATCGATCACGATCGGCCGGATCGGATCCCGGGCCGACATCGCCCTCTCCGACGACGAACTGCGGTCCCGCAGACTGGACGTGCGGTTCGTCGGCCGCGGTGGAGGTGCGGTGTTGCACGGCCCCGGCCAGATCGGCATGAGCCTGTTTGCCCCGCTGGCCAGCCTTGGGCTCGGTTGCCACGCGGTTGGCCCCTATCTGGAGCGGTTGGAGGCCGGGCTGGAGGGGGCGATCCGTAGCCTGCGGTGCGGCGTGGCCCGCGACTCCAGGATGCACGGCATCTTCGGCCGGACCGGGCTGCTGGCAGCCGTGGGCGTCGCCGTGCGGCGGGGAGTGGCCTGGCACGGCGGGTTTCTCAACATTCAGCCCCCGCTCGAGCTTCACCGCCGGATAAAAAGCGTGCCTGTCGCCGCAGGGGCCGGAACGCATACGATGGGGTCGGTGGAGGCCGATGTGCAACGCCGGGTGCGGCTGCAGGATGCTCGGGCGGCGCTCGTGGAGCATCTGGTCGATGCCTTCGAGTTTCCCCAATCGCATATCCAGTCGGGCTTTCCCATCGCGATTCAAGACGCCGGATCGGCACCATCGGAGCGGACGCGCAGTGTCGGATAACACCATGACCCACTCGCTCGGTTCCCTCCCGATCATCAGCGTTGATGACGGAGTCGGACCCAATACCGGAGGGAAGACCGGCTGTGGCTCCGCCGAGCCTGCCTTGACGATGCTGCAGCCATCTCGCCGGCTGCCCCCCTGGTTGCGGCGAAACCTGGAACCGGGCGGCGGCCACGGCGAGACGGCACACCTGATTGCCGAACTTGGCCTCGAGACGGTCTGCTCGTCGGCGAAGTGCCCCAACCGGCTGGAATGCTGGTCGGCCCGCACGGCCACGTTCATGATCCTTGGCAACGTCTGCACGCGGCCCTGCGGTTTCTGCTCGGTGCCGAAGGGAAAGACGGAGGCCCTTGAGCAGGACGAGCCCGAGCGGGTGGCCGAGGCGGCGAAGCGACTGGGCCTCAGGCATGTCGTCATCACGAGCGTGACCCGCGATGACCTCGCCGATGGCGGCGCAGAACACTTCCGGCTGACGGTGGAGGCGGTGCGGGCGGCCACCGGCGCCTCTGTCGAGGTGCTCGTGCCGGACTTCATCGGCAAGGACGGAGCACTCGAAAGGCTGATGCAATCAAAGCCCGAGGTCTTCAACCACAACACGGAGACGGTGCCGCGCCTCTACCGCACGGTCCGCGGTCGCAAGAGCCACTATCCCTGGACCTTGCAACTGCTCGCCGACGCCAAGCGGTGCATGCCGACGGTGAAGACGAAGAGCGGGCTCATGCTCGGTCTGGGCGAGACCCGCGACGAACTGCTTGATGTCTTCGCCGACCTGCTCGACCACGGCGTCGATTTCCTGACGCTCGGGCAGTATTTGCAGCCGACGCTCGAGTCGCTGCCGGTGGAGCGGTATGTGCCGCCGGAGGAGTTTGACGAACTTGCCTCAGTCGCACGCGGTATGGGGTTCAAACGCGTGGCCTCGGGACCGCTGGTACGGTCGAGCTACCACGCCCGCGACATGGCCGAAGACGGCATGATCGT
>JBBAVO010000062.1:0-13877 GCA_040397635.1 Pirellulales bacterium | reverse complement strand
ACGCTTGAGGGGCTGGTGGTCTGATGACGACGATCGACTTCAGCTCCATCCCGGCACCGTCGATCATCGAGGAGCTGGACTACGAGGCGATCCTCGAGGAAATGATCGCCGACCTGCGGGCCCGCGACCCGTCCTACACCGAGATCCTGGAGTCGGATCCTGGCGTCAAGATCCTCGAGGTGGCGGCCGCGCGTGAGCTGACGCTCAGGCAGCGGGTGAACGATGCGCTGCGGGCCACCCTGCTGCGCTTTGCGATCGGCGCCGACATGGACAACCTGGCTGCCTTCTATGGCGTGACCAGGCTGCTGGATGAGGACGACGAAGCGCTGCGGCTGCGCACCATTGAGCGGATCATGGGCAGCAGCACTGCCGGCGGCGCGGCCTGGTACCGCTACCAGGCGCTGACGGCTGACGACCGAGTGAAGGACGCAGCGGTGAGCAGCCCGGCGCCGGGCGAGGTGCTGGTGTCGATCCTGAGCGACGAGGCCTATGAGGTGGCGACGGCCACCGGCGAGACGCTCGACGTGCTCGGCGAGAACTTCGGCGTGACGCGAACGACCGGCGAGAGCGATGCCGCCTACCGCGCGCGGATCGTGGCGGCGGTGGATCAAGCCGGTGGTGCAGGCCTTGCCAGCCAGGACCTGCTCGATGCGGTCGATGATCGCCTCCAGGCTGATGACGTGCGCGTGCTCACCGACACCGTGACGGTGGAAGGCGCCACGATTATCCCGGTGGACGTGACCGCCCAGGTGTGGCTGTACCCGGGGACCCATGAAGCGGTGTTTGAGGGCCTGGAGCAGCGGCTGAAAGATGCCTTTGCCGCGCAGTCCGGCCTGGGCTGGGACGTGACGACCAGCTGGCTGATCACGCAGCTCCACCCGGAGGGTGTGCAGCGAGTGGTCTTGACAGCGCCGACAGCGAACGTAGTGTGTTCGGCGAGTGATGCGCCGGCACTGGGCAGCATCACGCTGACGCTGGCGGGCCGTGATCGATGAGTCGATACGACCTGCTGCCGCCGAACGCGACGCAGCTTGAGCGCGATCTGTCGCGAGCAAGCAGCTTCTTGGAGCGCATCGGGCGGCCGGTGCCAACGATCCGCACCGCCAAGCGCATCAACATCCCCGACGGCGTGGTGCCGTGGCTGATCTACGAGTACGGTCTGGGCGAGCTGCTGCCGTACCTGTCAGACCAGCGCCAGGCAATCGCCGAGGGTGTGCTGTGGCAGCGAGTGCGCGGGACGCCGGCGGCGCTGAAGATCGGCCTGAGCTGGATCGGCCTGATCGCCACGCTGGAGGAGTCTGAGGCTGGCACCTACCGGTGGGCGGAGTACCAGCTGGGCCTGACGGCGGCGACGCAGGGCGAGAATCTCATCAACGCGATCATCGGCCTGTGCCGGATCAGCTCGCCGGTGCGCTCACGGCTCCAGCGGATCTACGCGGTCTACGACTTCCGGCGGTTCGTTCTCGATGACAGCCTGCTGAGCGACGGCGGAATCCTGAGCGACCACAGCGGTGTGCGGCCGCGACCGGACTGGCCGCAGATCAGCTACGGGCAGATCCTGTCCAGCCTGGTTGCGGTGAACGCGACTGTCGGCAGCGTGCACACGGCAGTGATCAGCACGCTGGTAAGGAACGGCGATCGCTTCATTCTTGATCAGAGCGTGCTGGACGAAGACTGGCACGTGATCAACCGCCCAAGTCTGCTCACGGTGCAGCAGGGCGTGAGCGTGAGATACGAGGGCCAGACGTGGGCGGCAGCAACCTGGGGCCCACGTGTGATCGCAGCAGGAAACGAAGTGCTGGGTCGCGAGGACGGCACGCTACTGCTGACTGAAGACGGTAACCCGATCGGGAGAGAGGACTATGGGCTGGCAGGAGAGACTTGGGGCAATGCAAACGTGATCGCAAGCAGCACAACGCAAGGCACCTTCGCGCGGGTGTACGCCCGCGAGAGTGGCGGAGCTATGCTGAGAGAAGATTCCAGCGTAATGGCGCACGAGGGCTACTGACATGAGCGACACGCCTCGCCCGATTTCTGGAGATCCCCTTCTGCTGGACCCAGCAGCTGACGATTACCTGCCGATCGTTGATGTCAGTGAACCGACTATGGCGGCAAAGAACAAGCGGATCAAACCCGGAACGCTGGTTGGCCAGGCGCCGTTCACCCAGACCGGCACTGGTGCTGTCGCGCGGACGGTGGATAGCAAGCTGAAGGATGCCGTCAGCGTCAGGGACTTCGGTGCCGTTGGCGACGGCGTGGCAGATGACGCCACTGCTTTTCAGAAGATTCTTGATCTGACAGGCAGCGTAACTTGCCGGGTTCCAAAAGGCACTTACAGGCTGGCCGCATCTCCGGTTCTCGGCAATGCCACGGAAGTCCGCTGGATCTTTGAGGCCGGAGCTTCGCTTACCGGCACTGGCACTCTGCCGTTCACGCCTCAAAAGGGCCAGCTGAACGGCTCTCCGGTCATTCCGACTGTACCGCAAATCTCCTTGATTCAAGGAAACAGCACGGCTCCAAGGACGGATCTCGACAAAAAAACTCCAGCTATCTACATCGAGCGGCATACAAACAGCAATCCCGCTGACTCCTCAGACTGGGGCAATCTAAGGAACAGCGCGCCGCTGGAGATTGAGACCGTTGTCTACGGCGCGGAAACCGGCTCGCAAAACTGCATCATTGGGCGCGTCTATACAGATACTGCACGAGTTGCTGGCGGCAGCGTTCATCAGAATCTGGTTGGCGCATCGTTCCTTGCTCAAAGCAACGCACCTGCAGGCCAGAATAACCGAGATTGTTTTTCCATAAATGCAGTCGCTGCATCAGTCCGAGGTAACAACCCGGACAACTTGGTCTGCATTGAAGCTGATTGCATCCCAACGGACACGATGCCCGCGCTGCGACCAGGGCAGGCTGGCGCGAAAAACGTCACCGCATACTGGGCGCAAGCTGCCAGCCCTGTGGCAAACAGCAACACCGGGCTCTACATTTCCAGCGTAAGTACGACCTACGGCTGGCTGTACGGTATCTGCGCCGATGCCCCGTTCCACGAGTACGCAGCCTATTTCCGCACGACACTCAATGTCCCGAACGCAAAAGGCGTCAGAATCGAAGCACAGTGGGGAGGAGATTCTGGCCGCCTGCTGGAGTGCTTTATTGGCAACAACCGAGAACAGTTCCGTGTCGATGGAGACGCAGGCAATGCAGTCTGGATTCGCGTCGGCGGATCGCTGAAGAAAGTCCAGGTTGGCGCCCCGGACAGCGGGGGACCTGGCTTCAGGATGCTGACTGTTGCGAACTAATCAACCCATGGCCCAAGTAACTACACCTGCAGCAGTGCTCAAGCTGCTGGACCAATACTCAGTGACGCCTGAGCAGCGGCTGATCATCATGGAAGCCGCTAACAAGCCTCCCGAGCACCGGGCCTGGTTCGTTGACCAGTTCATCCGCAACCGCTGAGCCCGCTGGAGGGACTCCTATGATGGCAACGAGGAACTAGGGGCTTCATGGCGGCGATCCTGCCCACATCCGGCCGCATCGCGATCGCAACAGCGATCAAGGCGCGCACAGCCCACCTCGCATGGGGATCCGGGGACGTGAACTGGGGCAGCACCCCTCCGCCCCCACCTAACAACGCCACGGCCCTGGCGGCCGAGATCGGACGGCGCAGGGCCACTGAGGTCGAATACTGCACTCCCGATGCCGTCGGCCCGATCAGCGTGCCTGAAGGCCGGTTCGCCACCACCCAGACGCCGACCAGCAACCTCTACTTCAAGTTCCACTTTGATTTCGAGGACGCGGTTGGTTCAACCGTGCGCGAGCAGGCGATCTTCCTTGACACCGTGGCCGCGGCCGGCGTCCCGCTGGGCCAGTTCTACCTGGCACCAGCTCAGGTCGCACAGCCTGGCATCCTGCTGGTCATCGAGCGGCGGGCGCCGATCGTGCGGGAGATCACAACCCGTCAGCTATTCGAGTTCGTGGTGACCTTCTGATGCCTCTCACCGGCTACTACAACCGCTTCAACCCGAGCGATCGCTACGACGAGCTCCTGTTCCGCGCTGCCAAGGGCCTCCAGTCCGCCGAGCTGAACGAGATCCAGGCGACCCAGTTCGATCGGCTCAAGCGCATCGCTGATGTCCTGTTCAAGGATGGCGCGGTCATCCGCAACGGCCAGGCGATCATCGACCCGGTGACCGGCGTCACCCAGATGGAAGCCGGCGCCATCTACGTGGTCGGCGCAGTCCGAGAGGTAGCAGCTGCCACCTTCACCATCCCGGTGGTCGGCGAGCTGCAGATCGGGATCCGCATCACCACCACGGAGATCACTGAACTCGAAGATCCCGATCTGCGAGATCCAGCTGTTGGCACCCGCAACTATCAGGAGCCCGGCGCTGGCCGCCTCCGCCGCCTCGCCGCCTGGGGCTGGTCGGGCGATGGTGGCACCGGCGACTTCTACCCGGTCTACACCGTTCGCGATGGCTCGCTGCTCACCCAGACCCAGCCGCCGGTTCTCGATCCGGTCCTGCAGCTGATCGCTCGCTACGACCGCGAGAGCAACGGCAACTACGCCGTGCGCGGCATGGACGTCCAGCCGGCTGGCATGGTCAGCGGCAGCCAGGTGTTCACCGTCAACGATGGCGTCGCCAACGTCCTCGGTTTCAAGGTCGACAAGCTCACCTCAACCCGCCTCAGCTACGCCGAAGATCCAGACCTTGAGTCGATCGCCAATGAGCCCAAGAGCTCAGCGACCGCCTCGGCCCAGACCATCACCCTGAACTACAAGCCGCTGTCGTCCATCCAGGACGTGGTGATCACGGCGGAGAAGACCGTCACTGTGAACCGCGGCGGATTCTCCGGTGGCACTGATCCGTTCCCCGACACCGCCATCCTGAGCATCCAGTCGGTCACCCAGGGCGCCACCACCTACACCGCCACCACCGATTACCTGCTGGTGGGCGACACCATCAGCTGGTCCCCTGCCGGCGCTGAGCCCGCTCCCGGCAGCACCTACTCGGTCACCTACCGCTACCTGACCAGCGTCACCCCGACCAGCATCAACCTCGCCGCTGGCACCTTCTCCGTGACCGGTGCAGTCGCTGGGACGCTGATCCTTGTCGACTACATCTGGAAGCTGCCCCGCACCGACATCCTGGCGGTGAACAGCATCGGCGAGTTCATCCGGATCAAGGGTGAGAGCTCCAGGTTCGGCAGCCCGAAGCCGTTCGTGCCCAGTTCGCTGCTGGCGCTGGCGACGATCACCAACGCCTGGGGGCAGGTGGCCAAGGTGGACAACGACGCCATCCGCGTCACCGACATGGGCGAGCTGCGCAAGGTTCGCAACTCCATCGTCGAGCTGTTTGGCCTCATCGCCCTGGAGCGCCTCAAGACCGACATCTCCAGCCGTGAGCCGACCAGCAAGTCCGGCGTCTTCGTCGATCCGTTCTTCGACGATGACCTCCGCGATGAGGGCATCACCCAGGATGCGGTGATCATCGACGGTGAGCTGCAGCTGCCGATCGCCTCGACCAACGTCGCCGCATCGCAGAACCACAAGGCCACCTGGCTGCTGCCCTACCAGGATGAGTTCCTGATCGTTCAGCGGCTGCGGACGGGGAGCATGAAGATCAACCCTTACCAGGCCTTCGCCCCGCCGCCGGCCTTGGTCACCCTGAACCCCTCGGTCGATCAGTGGACCGTGGTGGAGAACATGGTGACCGAGCAGACCCGGCGGTTCATCGACCCGACCCTCGTGGCCCGCAGCGGCGACCGCACGATAACCTTCACCAGGGAGCTGGTCGAAACGACTCGCACCGATCTGGAGTTCCTACGCCAGATCGCAGTTGAGTTCATCGTCGAGGGCTTTGGCGCTGGCGAACAGCTGGTCCTACTCGAGTTCGACGGCATCGACATCACCCCCCTCTGAGGCCTGAGCAATGCCACTCTCAGCAAACAGCAACGGCATCCTGACGGGGCAGTTCACGATCCCGGCCAACGTCCCCGCCGGCACGAAGCTGGTCGAGTTCACCGGCGCTGGCGGCACCTACGGCGCTGGTCAGTTCACCGGCCGCGGCGAGCTGCTGGTGCGGCGCATCGTCCGCACCCGCGCGATCGGCCGCCCCATCGACCCGCTGGCGCAGACCTTCACCCTCACCCGCGGCCGGCACGTCACGGCCGTGGACATCACCTTCACCACCAAGGGCGGCGGCGAGCCGGTCCAGGTGGAGATCCGTGAAACCGAGAACGGCTTCCCTACTCAAACCGTCCTGGCCGATGCGCGGATCCGGGCGGCCGACATCGACACGACCGCCAACTGGGTGCGGGCGACATTCGACACCCCGGTCTGGCTGGAGGGCAGCCGTGAGTACGCCCTGGTGCTGCTCACCAACGACGCCAATCACGCCGTCGCCGTGGCCGAGCTGGGCAAGTACGACGCCACCGAGCAGCAGTGGGTAACCAGCCAGCCCTACACCGTGGGCCTGCTGCTGAGCAGCAGCAACGCCTCCACCTGGACGCCGCATCAGGAGAAGGATCTGCGCTTCCGGCTGGTCGGCGCACGGTTCACCAGCACCACCCGCGAAGTGGAGCTCGGCAGCGCTGCTGCCACCAACATCTCGGACCTGCTCGGCGTCGCACCGTTCGATCGGCCGACTGCTGCCACCAGCCTGGCGTTCAAGTTCCGCCGTGGTGACGGCACCATCTTCCGCGCGCAGCCCGGCCAGCCGATCAGCTTCGACACTCGCCAGACGGCTGACTTCGCCCTGGTCGCCAGGCTCACCGGCAACGAGTTCGAGTCGCCCGTGCTCTACCCCGGCGCTCAGCAGATCCGGGGTGACCTCGACGAGAGCGCCATCTACGTCACCCGTCAGATCCCGGTCGGCACCAGCAAGGTGGTCAAGGTGATCTTCGACGCGCTTGTGCCCGGCTCTGCCCTGGTCCAGGCGGCCTACGAAACCAGCACCCCTGGCACGTACCAGACCCTAAGCAATCCGGTGGCGACCCAGCTTGGCGATGGCCTGGTCGAATACGCCTACACCTCCGGCACCGTCTCGATCACCAATACCCGCGTTCGGCTGACGCTGACCGGCAACACGGTCAACCGTCCGCGCGTCCGCAACCTGCGCGTGGTGGTGGTGTGACATGACGATCGATCAAACGACAGCCAACCGGTCGTATCCCAAGCCACACGTCGCCAACATGCTGGCGAATGACGTTGAGCGGCTGCGCCTGGCGCTCGATGCAATCGACAGCGACATGGTTGACAGGCCCACCTCCACGGCGGTGCAGGCTTTGATCAGTGCTGCCATCGCGAACGTGATCGCCGGCGCGCCAGGCGCACTGGACACCCTCAACGAGCTGGCTGCAGCACTGGGCGATGATGCCAACTTCGCCGCCACGGTGGCCAACAGCCTGGCCTCAATCAACACCGCTCTCGGCGATCGCTACACCAAGGTCGAATCCGACGCCCGCTACGTCCAGGGTTCGGTGCAGGTGGAGACCATGTTCACTGCAACCGCAGGCCAGGTGTCGTTTGGCCTGACCTCGCCGATCATCAACAAGCCGTCGGCGCTGATCACGATTGACGGGGTGGTGCAGCCGACCAGCGAATACAGCATCAGCCAGGACGGGCTGACCGTCACTCTGTCTGAGGCCCCTGGCGCGGGTGCCCGCGTGCGCGTGCTGGCGCTGGCAGTCGCTGCGGCCGGGGCTCCGGCCGATGACACGGTAACGACAGTCAAACTGCGCAACGAAGCTGTCACGGCCCCCAAGCTGGCCCCGGGGGCCGTGGGCGCCCCCGCTGTTTCGCCGGACTTCATTACATCAGGAGGGGACTGGGCACCTGCAATCACCAGCCCTGTTAACTGCTCCGATGTCTCAATGGTTAACGGCTCTTACGCGAGAGTAGGCAATGCCGTAACGATGTCGGGCCGCATTGTTTATACAACAACCGGAGGCGGGCCAGTTTCCTTTGGCCTAAGAATCCCCATCAATGCTGAGGCCGGCGGTTTTCAAACTGTAAACCAGGCTGCGGGTGTTATTTCCGGCACGCAAGGAAACAACCCACTCAGCGGATTTATTATTGCCGAAGCATCCTCTCAGAGGGCTGTCTTCCAGTTCACCTCTGGAAGCGCAGGCACTGGCAACGTGTCTTTTGTCTGTCAGTACAGAATCGCCGCAACTTAACTTATGCCATTACAAAGGATCCCCGGCGCGATGGTGTCGGACGGAACAATCGACACACCAGACCTCAAGAATGGGTGCGTCACGCCGGAGAAGCTGGCGGCAGGAGTGTCGTTTGCGCCGACCTGGGTGCATTTCGACGGCACCGCTGCGGCCAACCAGACCGCGACCTACAGCCAGTCCGGCACCACGATCACGGTCACCTTGGCAGATCACGGCCTGCAGGTGGGCCACATCGTAAACATCGATTTCACTTCCGGCACTGCGACCGACAACACCTTCATCGTCGCCACCGTCCCCACCAGCAGCACTTTCACCGTGACGGCGGGGACAAGCGCGACGACCAGCGGCAGCGGGGTGCTCAAGCGGTGCCCGGTTGGTGCTGGCAACAACGTCGCCAGCATCGCCGACTGCGGCAACGGCGACTACGGCATCAACTTCACCACGCCGTTCGTCGACGGGAACTATGCCGCGGTGGGGATGGGCAACTCCACCGCCACCAACAACCCCAAGACCACGGTCAACATCCACGCGGCCGGCAACCTACTGCCGCCCACCACCAAGACCGCCAACGCCCTGCGGATCCTGGTCGGCGCCACCAACAGCGTCGCGCCAGCAGGGCACGACTCGGCAAGCGTCAGCCTGCTGATCATCCGCTGAAACGGCTCACCCTAGAATCAACCCGACAGGAGGACCACTCCGCATGACCACCACCTTCCTTCACGGCGTAGAGGTTCTCCAGATTGACACTGGGGCCCGGCCGATCCAGACCATCCGCTCCAGCGTCATCGGCCTAGTCGGCACCGCCCCTGGTGCTGATGCCCAGAAGTTCCCGCTCAACACCCCGGTGCTTGTCACCCGCCGATCGGAGATGTCCGGCATCGGCGAGACCGGCACCCTACCCCCCGCCCTGGACCTGATCTACGACCAGGCCGGTGCTGTCGTGGTGGTGATCCGGGTCGAGGGCGCGAGCGAGAGCGCGATCATCGACAACATCCGCGGCGGCGTCACCGGCGGCGGCAGCTACACCGGCGTCCATGCCTTCATGGCAGCCGAGAACGCTGTGGGCTTTGCGCCGCGCATCCTGATCGCCCCCGGCTACACCCACCAGCGCACCAGCAACGGGATCCTCAGCATCGCCGTTCAGACCGAGGGCTCGGGCTACACCACTGCCCCGGCGGTGACCATCACCAGCGGCGGCGGCACCGGCGCCACGGCCGTGGCAGTGCTCGGCACCGGCGCCAACTCCGGCAAGGTGGTGAGCATCACCATCACCAACCCCGGCAAGAACTACGCCACCAACCCGACCGTCACGATCGCAGCTCCCCCGGCCGGCGGCGTGCAGGCCGTGGCTGGCACCGTGCAGCGCGGCACCGTGCGGTCTGAGGTGCTGGCCGAGATGGTCGGCATCGCCCAGCGCCTGCGCGCGGTGATCGTCGCCGACGGCCCCAACACCACCGATGCTGACGCCATCCAGATCGCTGACGACTTCGGCAGCGACCGCATCTACGTCGTCGATCCCTGGGTGCTGCGCGACGGCTCCAGCGTGCCCGCCTCCCCGGCTGTCGCTGGTCTGATCAACAAGGTCGACAACGAGCGCGGCTTCTGGTGGTCCCCCTCGAACAACGAGCTCAACGGCATCGAAGGCACCAGCCGCGCCATCGACTTCACCCTGGGCGACTACAACTCCCGGGCCAACCTGCTCAACGAGCAGAAGATCGCCACGATCGTCCGCGAGCAAGGCTTCCGCCTCTGGGGCAACCGCACCCTGGCCAGCGATCCCCGCTACGCCTTCCTGTCGGTGCGGCGCACCGCCGACATGATCAACGAGTCGATCCTCCGCGGCCACCTCTGGGCCGTCGACCGCTGCATCACCGCCACCTACCTGGAGGAGGTGCAGGAGTCGGTGCGCGAATACCTGCGCAGCCTCAAGGCACGCGGCGCCATCCTCGGCGGCGACGTCTGGGTGGACCCCGAGCTGAACACCCCGGTGAGCATCAGCAACGGCCAGGTGTTCTTCGACTTCGACTTCACCCCGCCGTTCCCGGCTGAGCGGGTCACCTTCCGCTCCCACCTGGTGAACAGCTACGTCACCGACCTGTTCGTCTGATCCACCCACCGCCCCATCGAGGACTGACCCATGGCCCAGATTCCCCGCGTACTGAAGAACTTCAGCCTGTTCGTCGACGGCCAGGGCCTGGCCGGCACGATCGACACGCTCACCCTGCCCACCCTCACCACCAAGATGGAGGAGTTCCGCGGCGGCGGCATGGACGCCCCCGTGGAGCTCGACATGGGCATGGAGAAGCTGGAGGGCAGCTTCGTGCTGCTCGAGTACAACCCCGACGTCATCGCCCTCTACGGCCTGGCGTCGGCCAACACCCAGATGACGGCCCGTGGCGCGATGCGTCGCGATGGCGAGGCCGCTGTGCCTGCCGTGGTCAACATGACCGGCGTGGTGAAGCAGGTGGAGAAGGGCGACTGGAAGGCCGGCGATCAGTCGAGCCCCACGTTCACCTTCGCCCTGCGGTACTACAAGCTGACCATCGGCGGCCGTGAGCTGGTGGAAATCGACAAGGTGAACATGATCCGCCGGATCAACGGCCAGGATCAACTGGCCACCATCCGCCAAGCAATCGGAGTCTGATCGATGAGCAGCAAGCAACGCCCTGAACCCACCGCCAAGGTCGTCTTCGACTTCCCTGAGAAGGTGGGCGGGGTGGACGTGGACTTCCTGGTGATGCGCCGGCCCAAGGTCGGTGACCGGGTGGCAGCGTCCAGGGCCAGCAGCAACGACGGCGAGCAAGCCGTTCATCTGGTGGCCAACCTCTGCGAGGTGCCCGTGGATGAGCTGATGCTGTTTGATGACGTCAACTGGGGCAAGCTGGAGGCCCAGATCCTGGCTTTCAGGACGGCCAGGTCGTAGCAGTGGAGACCCTTCGCCGGGCTGTCATCATCCTGGCGAAGGCAACCGGCTGGGGCCTGGCCGAGATCCTCGAGCTCGACCTCGACGAGTTCTGGCAGTGGCTGGAGCAGGCCCAGGTGGTTGAGAATGAGATCGCGGAGGCGGTGAGCTGATGATTGGCGGCGGCGCGCAGAAGATCACGGTCGAGATCGGCGGCAAGATCGCCGCAAGCCTCGGCGCGTCGTTGCGCACTGCGCAGATGCAGGTGTCGTCGTTCGGGCGGAACGTCAACCGCACGATGAACGACGCGGCGATCGCAGGCCGCAAGGGCTTCAAGGGCATGTTCGACAACGCCCTCTGGCAGCAAGCTGCCGTGGGCGCGGCGGGCATCGGCGTGGCCTTCGGCGCCAGCATCCGCCAGGCGGCCCGCTTCGAGCTGATCCTCAGCGACATCGGCAAGACCGCCAACATCGGCCAGGGTGAGCTCAAGGCGCTGTCTGGTGAGCTGCTGCGCCTCAGCGGTCGCAACCTCACCAACCTGTCGCCGGAGAAGCTGGCGGCCGGCATCCAGGACCTGGTGGCCCAGGGCCTGGAGCTGAAGGATGCCGTCGCCTCGATGGAGTCCCTCGGCAAGGTGGCGACCGCCACCAACTCAGACCTGCTCGACGTCACCAAGACCGGCTTCCAGCTGCAGAACGCGCTGAAGATCCGACCTACGGAGCTCAAGGCGACGTTCGATGCGCTGGCGTTCGCCGGCAAGCAAGGCGCCTTCGAGCTGCGCGACATGGCGCAGTTCATGCCCACCATCGCAGCAGCAGCCGGCAGCCTCGGCATCGAAGGAAAGAAGGGTGCCGTCTCCCTGGCGGCCATGATGCAGATGGTGCGCAAGGATGCGCCCGACGCCGGCCAGGCTGCCACCCGACTCACCGACGCCATGCTCAAGCTCACCGCCCCCGATGCGGTGAAGCGCTTCTCCAAGTTCGGCGTCAACATCGAGCAGGTGCTCAAGGACGCCAAGGCCAAGGGCATCAACCCCATGGAGGCGGCCCTCGATCAGCTGCAGAAGGTGACCGGCGGCGACGTCTTCAAGCTCTCCCAGATCTTCGGGGACAAGGAGGCCAAGCTGGCCCTGATGTCCCTGATGAAGTACCGGAAGGAGTACGAGAAGCTGAAGGCTGATGCGGGCGGATCGGCCGCGGCCGGCACCGTCGACAAGGACTTCCAGCGCAGCCTCGCCACCTTCCAGGGCACGCTCACCAGCTTCCAGAACTCCGCCCAGCGGCTCGGCATCGCGGTCGGCAATGCCCTCCTGCCCCCGCTCACCCGCATGGCGGAGATCATCACACCGATCGCCGAGGGCATCGGCTCCTGGGCCGCCGCCAACCCTGGCCTGATGACCGGCATCACCCTGATCGGCGGCGCACTGGCCGGCCTGGTGATCGCCCTGCCCGTCATCGCCGGGGTGGTGTCTGCCATCGGCACGATCGGCACCGCCATCGGTGCGCTCACGACCGCCTTCCCCGCGCTGGCCGGCATCGGCACCGTGCTGGCCGTGGCCGCCGGGCCCATCACCGCCATCGTCGCTGGCATCGTCGGCATCGGCGCCGCCCTGGTGGTCGCCTACCAACGGGTCGAGTGGTTCCGCGTCGGCATCGACGCCATGGTGGCCGGCGTCCGCGCAGGCTTCGCCGGCTTCTTCACTTACCTCCAGGGCGCATGGACGTTCACCGTCGGCGTCTTCACCGGTGACATCGCCAAGATCCAGGCTGGCTTTGCCCAGGCCATCTCCGGCATCCAGGCGATGTGGTCCGGGTGGTTCGGGTGGATCACCACCATGTTCTCCAGCGTGGTGCCCAAGCTGATCGCCTTCTTTGCCCAGCTGGGCCCGGGCATCCTGTCGCTCATCGCGCCCATCCCTGCTCAGATCGTCAACCTGTTCACCAGCTCAGGCATCGGGCAGCGGATCATCAACAGCATCATCGACGGCCTCAAGGCCAGAGCCGGCGCCCTGTTCTCCTGGGTCGGTGGTGCGATCTCCCGGATCGGCTCGATGGTGGGCGGCGGTGGCGGTGGCGAGAGCTCCGGCGGCGGCGCACCGGCCACGCCACCCGGCCGCGCAGTCGGCGGCTCCGTGCGCGCTGGCTTCCCCTACATCGTTGGTGAGCGCCGCCGCGAGCTGTTCGTGCCTGGCTTCGACGGTGCGGTCATCCCCCGCATCGCGCGGCCCATCACCGCCGGCGCCATGGCAGCCCTGCTCTCCACCGGCCCTGGCGCTGCCCTGGCCACTGCCCCTGCTGCCCAGCAGGTTGCTCAGGCGCCCGTCTCGCTGCAGGCGCCCCGGGCACGCCGCGCCGCGGCCCCCCTCACCATCAACGCCCCGGTCACCATCAACGCCGGGGCCAGCGCCGATGCCATGGAGATCAGCCGCCAGGTGCAGCTCGCCTTCATGGACATCCAGCGCGAGATTGAATCCGCTCACCGGGTGCTGCTGAATGACTAGCCTCCCGCTCTATCAGCTGGGTTCGTTCCAGTTCAACCTGCCCAACGGCTCACCGCAGACCGTCGATCGCAACGACGCCTACCGCTGGGAGCAGCAGGACCGCCTGCTGCGCGAGCCCGCCAACCAGTGGCTGGGCGTCGGCACCCGTGAGATCACCCTCGACGGTGTGCTCTACCCAGGGTTCTCCGGCCGGCAGGGCACCATGCAGACCCTGCGCGACATGGCCGAGCGGGGCGAGCCCTACATGCTCAACGACGGCCGCGGCCGGGTGCTCGGCCGCTGGTGCATCGTCTC
>JBBAVO010000061.1:7647-13985 GCA_040397635.1 Pirellulales bacterium | reverse complement strand
CGCAGGCGAGCATCGCGATCACGAGTTCGGGCGTCATCGGCATGTAGATCGAGACGACCTCGCCGGGCTTGATCCCGAGTTTCTGCAGACCGGCGGCACACTGGCAGACCTCTGCGAGCAGTTCGCGGTAGGTGTAGGTGCGTCGTTCGCCCGTGGGCTCGCCCACCCACACCAAGGCGGTCTTCTCTCCCGTGCCGGCGGCGACGTGCGCATCGAGGCAGGCAGCCGATGCATTCATGTGGCCATCCACGAACCACTTGGCCGTCGGCGGCTGCCAATCGAGAACCTTCGAGTAGGGCTTTATCCAGGGGAGCAATTGGGCGCGGGCGTGCCAGAACCCCTCAGGGTCGCGGGCCGCCTCGTCGTAGGTTCGCCGGTAGTCCTCGAGCGAACCGATTCGTGCGCGGGAGGAAAACGCCGCCGATGGCGGAAACACGCGGCTTTCCTGCATGACGCTGGCAACCCTGCCGGCAGCCTTGTGTGGCTCGGTCATAAAACTGCTCCCCCTGCGGTGCGAATCCGATGAAAATGGAAATGGCCGACGGACATTCCTGTGAACATTCTTTGAGAAGAGCATCCGCCGGCCCGTCGGGCAATGGCCCGCGGGCGTTTCAGCCTCGCGACTCTGCCTCGTCCAGACAGCGGCCAGCGAACGGGCTCACCCGCTCGTCCGCGTCGCCGAAGCTGATGCCAAGGGCCCGGGCCGCCTGCACTGCCGAACTGGCGGGGTCAACCCGCGAGAGCGAACGAACCGCCTCGGCGATCGGCACGCTTTCAATATTGGGTGGCTGGTAGCAGACCATCTCGCCAAACCGCCCCTCATGGATGAGGCGGACGGCATGGGCGCCAAACTCCGTGGCCAGCACACGGTCGAATGTGGTCGGGTTGCCACCACGCTGGAGGTGGCCGAGCACGACGTTGCGGACCTCGCGGTCGAGCCTCTTCGATACTTCCGCCGTCACGATCTCACCGATTCCGCCGAGTTTCACCTGCTGGTGATACCCCGCGGCCTCGCCCTTGGCATCGGTACGGTGCACCGTACCGCCCTCGGGCAGCATGGCCCCCTCCGCCACCACGATGAGCGTATACCTCTTTCCTTCAGACTCGCGCTCGCGGACCTTGCGGCAGATGTTCTCGAAGGTCCAGGGAATCTCGGGCAGGAGGATCACGTCGCCACCGCCGGCGATCCCGGCGTGCAGCGCGATCCAGCCGGCATGCCGTCCCATCACTTCGAGCACCATGATCCGCTCATGGCTGGCGGCGGTGGTGTGGAGCCGATCGAGCGCATCGGTCGCGCAGGACACCGCCGAGTCGAAGCCAAAGGTGAAGGCCGTGGCGCCGAGGTCATTGTCGATCGTCTTGGGCACGCCGATCACGGGGACGCCATGTTCGTAAAGCTGCTGGGCGATGGTGAGCGAGCCGTCGCCACCCACGCAGATCAGCCCGCCGACGGAGAGCTGACGGACCGTGGCGGCCACCTCATCGAGGAGTGCGGGATCGATGGCCACGCGTTGGTCCTCGCCGACCGTCGCGGAGAACCGCCCCTTGTTGGTGGCCCCGAGGATGGTGCCACCCTGGGTGAGGATGCCGGCTGTGTTCCGCGCGGTGAGGGGCATGTAACTGACGGGATCGACGAGCCCCTCGTAGCCGCGAAGGAAGCCGATGCAGTCGTAGCCGAGTCGCTCCGAGCTTTTGACGGCCGCCCGAATGACGGCGTTGAGCCCGGGGCAATCGCCGCCGCTGGTAAGGATGCCGATGGTGGGCTTGTGGGGGGGCATGGGGACCCTTCGCGAATTCCGAGAAAAGGGGGAGAATAACGCGGTGACTCGACTGGCGACACGTTTGGCAACACGATTATTGATGCCGCGATGAAAATGGGGTAGGATTGCCGATAACTGTCCTATCAGTCGGGTGGAACCAAAGCGATACAGGCACCCAGCCTACGGCCGGAGTGCTCCACAGTGCTTCGTAAGGAGACCGCATCCATGGCACCTTTCACCAACCGTCCCGACGCCCCGGCCGGCGGCTGCCAGGGTTTCCGCCGGATGCCTCGCCGGTCGGCCCTCCAGGCGGGCAGCCTCGGGGCTCTCGGCCTGTCGCTGTCCGACTTCTTGCGTATCCGCTCCGCCCAGGGTGCGAACGCGTCAACCGCACCGACCGGGCATCAGGGCCTCGGGAAACTCCCAGAGCGGCTCAAGAGCGTGATCCAGATCAACCTGCCGGGCGGCTTCCCGCAGCACGAGTCGTTCGACCCCAAGCCCGAGGCACCGGTCGAATACCGGGGCACGTTCGGCGTGGTGAAGACGAAGACCGGCGACGTGTTCAGCGACAACCTGCCGCAACTCGCCGCGATCAACGACAAGTTCACGGTGGTGCGGACCATGGTGGGGAAGATCCCGGACCACGGCCTGGCCACCTACCACCTCCAAACGGGCTACACGCCCACGGCGGTGATCGACTACCCGCAGATGGGATCGATCGTCTCGCACGAACTCGGCCCCCGCGGCGAGCTTCCCTGCTACATCGCGATCCCCGGCAAGAACATCACCGGCGGCGGCACCGGTTTCCTGCCGAGCACCTACGGTCCCTTCGAAACGGGCGGCGACCCCGGGACGGAGAAGAAGAAATTCAAGGTCCGCGACTTCTCGCTGCCGGCCGGCATGACGCTCGAGCAACTCGACCGCAGGCGCGGCGTTCGCGAAGTCGTCGAGAAGCGGATCCGCGCCCTCGAGGCCAACCCGGTGCTGCTCGACACGATGGACGATTTCCATGCCCGAGCCTACTCGCTGCTCACCTCGACCACCGCACAAAAGGCCTTCTCGTTCGAGGGCGAGAGCGACGAGACGTTCAAGCTCTACGGCAGCGAGGTCACGGGCCTCATCAATGGCCCTGACGGGCGGCTTCACCCCAAGGGGCTCTCCGAGCGGCTGATCATCGCCCGCCGGCTCGTCGAGGCAGGCGTGCGGTTCGTGACGCTCGAATACGGAGGGTGGGACTGCCACGCCGACGTGAAGAAGGCCTGCGACGACCAGATGCGGCCGTTCGATCACGCGATCACGGGGCTCGTCACCGACCTTGAACGCCGCGGGCTCCTCGATTCGACCCTCGTCTGGGTGACGAGCGAATTCGGCCGCACGCCGAAGATCAATAAGGAGAGTGGCCGCGACCACTGGGCCCGCAACTACTCGATGATGCTCGCCGGCGGCGGGTTCAAGCAGGGGCTGGTCCACGGGGCGAGCGACTCGACCGGTGGCGAGCCCGATCGCGACGCCGTGACGCTCGAGAGCCTCATCGGCACGATCTACCACCAGATGGGGATCGACCCCAACAAGGAACTCGTCGCTTTCGGCACGCGGCCGATCGAGATCGTGAAGGACGCCGAGATCATGAAGTCGCTGATCGGCTGAGTGCCGCGGCGTTTTTCCTCCTGCCGGAGCATCCTCGCATGCGCGCATCGACCAACTGGTCCCCATTCGTGGCCTTGGTTCTCGTCTCCGTGCTGGCCTCCACCGCGGCGGCCGACACCTGGATCAACGGCGTGACGCCGCGGCTCGTGGGCCGGGGCAAGAAGTCCGAACTCGTGATCCGCGGGTGGCGGCACGAGGCGACCGATATCCTGTTCTACCCACCTGCGACATTCGCCCCGTGGACGGCCGCCGACACGAGCGGCCAGAGTGCGGCCGGCATCCGCTGCGTCGGTACGACGTTCGACGCCGCAAAGGATCAGCTCGTGTGCACGCTCGAGGTCT
Organism: Pirellulales bacterium; assembly: GCA_040397635.1. GTDB lineage: Bacteria > Planctomycetota > Planctomycetia > Pirellulales > UBA1268 > CAMCQY01. Next base: position 10,236 of record JBBAVO010000061.1, on the reverse strand, counting down.
CGCCGGACTGCCGCCCGGGGGAGCATCCCTTCCGCATCCTCACGGCCGCGGGGCTCTCGTCGATGGCCACGGTCTATGTCAGCCCCTTTCCGGTGATCGACGAAGGGGAGTCGAAGGCCAACACGAACGACACGGCCGACACGGCGTTGCGGGTGGAGCCGAACGTTACCGTCTCCGGTGTCCTCTCCAACAGCGCCGCCGACGACGTCGACTGCTTCCGCGTGGCGGGCAAGGCGGGGCAGCGGCTCTCGATCGAGGTCGACATGGTGAAGATGGGCGACGACCTCCAGTGGAACCCCGTGCCCCAGGGCTACGACTCGGTCGTCACGATCCTCGACCCCTCCGGCAAGCGGATCGCCATGAACGACGACTCGCCTCTCAATCGGCAGGACCCGCTCCTCTCGCTCAAGCTGCCCGTCGACGGCGACTACACGATCGTTCTGCAGCGGTCGATGTTTGTGCCCCATAACCGGGAGTACGCCATCCATATTGGTAGCTTCTTTCAGCCGCTCGCCGCCTACCCGGCCGGCGGGCCGGCCGGCGCGGCCCTCGCCGTGCAACTGCTCGGCGACCCGCTCGGCGCGGTGTCGCAGACGGTGGCGGTGCCGCAGGCGGCCGGCACGTTCCCGCACGCAGGTGAGTCGCCGCTGCCGCTTTCCCTGCGTTCGAGCCCGTTTCCCAACGTGCTCGAGGACCAGGGTGCGGCCGAAACGAAGGTGCCGACGACGCCCGTCGCGGTCAACGGCATTCTCTCGAAGCCCGACGAGACCGACCGCTTCCGCCTCACGGTGAAGAAGGGCGCGCCGCTGCAGGTGCGGGTCTGGGCGAGCGGCCTTGGGCTGCCCGTCGATCCCGTGATCAAGCTGCGGCCTCTCGACGCGACGGGGGCGCCGGGGGAGGCCGAAGTCACGGCCGACGACGCCGCGCTCGGCGACCGCGACATCTTCGGAGCTCAGGGTGACTTCCCCGAACTCTTCGACCCGTCGGTGATCTGGACGCCGAAACAGGACGGCGATTACCTCCTCGAGGTGACCGACACGCGAGGGGCCGGCGGACCGACCAGCGTCTACCGGGTCGAGATCGCCCCGCCGGTGAACACGCTCCACGTCGGGCTGCAACCGACGGGCTACCAGCCTGAGCGGCCGAGGATGACGTCGCTCTCGATGCCGCAGGGCGGTCGCTGGACCGTCCGGCTCATGCTCTACGCCGGCCAGGGAAGCACCCTCAATGGACCGTTCGATCTGGCCGTCGAGGGTCTGCCCTCCGGCGTGAAGCTGGTCTCGCCCCGGGTGCCGGCGATGCAGTCGGTCTGGCCGCTCGCGTTCGAGGCCGCCGCCGACGCCCCGCTCGCGGCGTCGTTCATCCGCGTCACCGGGCGGCCGGCGGAAGGGGGTGAGCCGTTCGAGACGGTGAACCAGCAGAATCTTCTGCGGGTGCGGTATTCGCACTATCCGTGGCGAAGCATCCGCGTCGATCGGTTCGCGGCCGCGGTGACCGAGCCGGCCGGCTTCGCGGTGGAACTCGTGGCCCCGAAGCAGCCGCTCATGCGCGGGTCGGAACTGACGATCCCCGTTCGAATCCTGCGGCAGCCGGGGGTCGACGAACCGCTCGAGATGCAGTGCGAGATCTCGCCGCCGGGCGTCGCCGTGTCACCCGCCGAACTGATTCCCTCGGGTGATTCCGAAGCGAAGCTCACACTCTCGGCCGAGGCGGGAGCGAAGCTCGGCCCAGCACCCCTGTATGTGATGGTCACCACGACCCAGGCCCGCGGCAAGGCCGGCGGCGACACCGCCCGGGGCGACGAGCGGGTCAGAGTGGCGTCCGAAGTCGTCACGATCGAGGTCGCTGATCCATTCATATCGCTCTCCACCGAGCCGCAGAGCGTGCGCCGGGGTGAACGGGTCAAGTATCGCTGGGCCGTGAAGCAGATCCGGCCGTTCGAGGGGAAGGCGACCGTCCGCATGCTCGGACTGCCGGTCGGAATGTCCGCGGTGGGCCCCGAGCCGACGATCGACAAAAACTCGACCGAGGTGGCGGTGGAACTCGAGGCCCGCGACGAGGCCCTGCTCGGCCTCGTGAACGAGCTGAAGTGCGAGGTGCGGTTCACCATCAATGGCGAGGAGATCGGTCTGCGGACCGGCTCGGGCAAGCTGCGGATCGATCCGAGGCTGGAAAAATGACTACGAGGTTTCCCATGAATCGATTGATGCTTGCACTCGTGTTGGGGCTCGTGGTCGCCGGTCCCGCCCAGGCTGAGGAACAGGCCGAGGTGCCGAGCTTTCGCCGCGACGTGATGCCGATCTTTTTCCGGGCAGGCTGCAACGCCGGCACCTGCCATGGCTCGGCTCGCGGCAAGGACGGGTTCATGCTCTCGCTCTTCGGCTACGATACGGCCGGCGACTACTTCCGTGTTGTCCAGGAGTTTCCTGGCCGCCGAGTGAACACGGCGGTGCCGGATCAGAGCCTGATCCTGCTCAAGGCCATCGGCGCGGTGCCCCACACCGGCGGCAAACTGTTCGAGCGGGATAGCGACCTTGCCAAGACGCTCGTCGCCTGGATCCAGGCGGGGGCCCCCGACGACGTCGGGAG
>JBBAVO010000061.1:0-7547 GCA_040397635.1 Pirellulales bacterium | reverse complement strand
TTGCCAAGACGCTCGTCGCCTGGATCCAGGCGGGGGCCCCCGACGACGTCGGGAGTGTGCCCGAGGTGACGGGGATCTCGCTCCCCAAGCAGAGTGTCGTCTTCAAGTCGATCGGTCAGAAGGGCAACGCCCGCGTGACGGCGGCCTACTCCGACGGCACCACGCGCGACGTCACGGCATTATCGCTCTTCGGCACCAACAACCCGAGCGTGGCCGACATCGACAAGAGCGGCCAAGTCACCGCCAAGGGGCCTGGCGACACGACCGTCTTCGCTCGCTTCAACCGGTTCACGGTCGGCACCGAGGCGATCGTGCTGCCCTCGGCCGAGGGCTTCGTGTGGCCCAAGCCGCCGGAGAACAACTTCATCGACCGGCTCGTCTTCGAGCGGCTCGAAAAGCTGCGGATCGTGCCGTCGGAACTGTGCGACGACGAGACGTTTCTCCGCCGCGTGACGCTCGATCTCGCCGCGCGGCCGCCGACCGTGGAGGAGTACGAGGCCTTCATGTCCGACACGACGGCCGACAAGCGGGCCAAGAAGATCGACGTCCTGCTCGCCAGCGAGGACTTTACCGACTACATGTCGGCCCTCTGGGGTGAACTCTGCCGTGTGGGGAGCAACGACTACACGGGGCGGGGCGACGCCCACAAACCGGCCAACTCGTTCATGGCCTGGCTGCGTGACCAGGTGGCGGCCGACCGGCCGTTCGACGAGGTCGTGGCCGACATGGCCACCGCCGTGGGCAGCACGAATACCGACGGCCAGACGGGCCTCTACACGATGCTCATCCACGACTACGCGCTCAACCCCAAGGTGTTCGCGTCCGACTTCTCGCAGCTCTTCCTCGGCGTGCGGATGCAGTGTGCCGAGTGCCACAACCATCCGTTCGACCGTTGGACGATGGACGACTACTACGGCCTGGTGAGCTTCTTCAGCTGCGTGAAGCGGAAGCCCGGCAGCGACGGCCGCGACCGGACGGTGATCTTCGACCCTACGGCGGCGCCGGCCAAGCACGCCGTCGACGGCCGCCCGGTGCCTGCGAAGCTGCTCGGCGCGATCGAGCCGGTGGGCGGCAAGGAGGATCCACGGCGAGCGCTCGCCGCCTGGATCAGGGATCCAGAAAACTCGCTCTTCAACCGTAACATCGTCAATCGGCTCTGGGCCCACCTGCTCGGCGTGGGGATCGTCGATCCGGTCGACGACTTCCGGGCCACCAATCCGCCCGCCAACGCCCCGCTGCTCGACGCGCTCGCGGCCAAGTTTGCTGAGCACGGGCGGAAGCTGCGTCCCATGATGCGCGACATCTGCAACTCGCGGGTCTACCAGCTCTCGGTCGAGCCGACGCCGTCGGGCGCCGCCGACACGCGGCAATACTCGCACGCCATGGTCCGCCGGCTGCGGGCCGACGTGCTGGTCGACTCGGTGGTGGCCATCACCGGCGTGCCGAAGCCGCTCCCGATGGCCCCAACGGGCACGAAAGCGATCAACTACCTCGTCCGCAACCAGTACTACCAGCTCACGGGCGACTTCGTGCTCGACACCTTCGGCCAGTCGGGCCGGAAGTCGGTCTGCGCCTGCGACACGAAGACCAACCCCTCGCTCTCGCAGGTGATGCACCTGTTCGTGGGCGACACGGTGAGAACGCGAGCCCATACCGCGGCCACCAGCGGCGTGCTGAAGAAAATCCTCGATGACAACTCGACTCCCGAACGGATCATCGAGGCGATCTTCATCCGCGTGCTCTCGCGGCGGCCGACTTCGACCGAGATGCAGGCGATGGTCGATCTCGTAGCAAACAACAAGGCTCCTGACATCTACGAGGACATCTTCGCCGGCCTCTTCACCACGAGCGATTTCCTGTTCAACCACTGAGCTGCGTGGTGACGGGCTGGACCGCAGCCGATCCGGTGGCTTCGCGAAGCGGCCAGGCGACGATCGACGGATGTTCCCGGGCCGCTCGGCATGGTCGATGCCGGTTTCGTGGGTGTGTCGGTGCCCAAGGGACGATGCCGGTGTCCCTCAGATATCGGCCGCGTTGGCGCGTCCGCCTGCTGGTCTTCAGCACAGCGACGTGGCTCTCAGTCACTGCCGTCTTTATGCTAAACATCGTGCTCGGGCTTGTCCTTTGTCGGCAGGCGACCGTCAACGAAGCAGTGAGATGGAATGGCTGACCTCCTATCTGTAATCGTGCCCTGCTTCAACGAGGAAGCCGTGCTGCCGCTGACCCACGAGCGACTCCGTCGGGCCCTCGACGGCATCGGCATGCCGTGGGAAGTCCTCTACATCGACGACGGTAGCCGCGACCGCACCCGCGAACTCCTCATGGAGTTTGCCTCCGGTGAGACGCGGGTGAAGGTGATCTCGCTGTCGCGAAACTTCGGCCACCAGGCGGCAGTGACCGCCGGCCTCAACCATGCAGCCGGAAACGCGGTGGCGATCATCGATGCAGACCTGCAGGATCCGCCCGAAGTGATCGCCCAGATGGTGGAGAAGTGGCGGGAGGGCTACGACGTCGCCTATGGGCTGCGGACCGAGCGGGCCGGCGAATCGGCCTTCAAGCGGTGGACAGCGCAGCTCTTCTACCGACTCATGAACCGGCTGTCCGACGTGCCGATACCGCTCGACGTCGGCGACTTCCGCCTGCTCAGCCGCCGGGCCGTGGATGCCTTCAATGCCATGCCTGAGTGCGATCGGTTCATCCGCGGCATGGTGGCCTGGGTTGGATTCCGTCAGGTGGCGGTGCCCTACAGCCGTGACCGACGGCAGGCGGGGGTAAGCAAGTATCCGCTACGAAAGATGCTCCACTTCGCCTGGGACGGCATCCTGTCGTTTTCCGACGCCCCAGCCCGGCTCGCAACGACGGTGGGCTTCGTGGCCCTTGGTATCGCGACGCTCGTGGCATTGCAGGTCTTCATCGCCTACTTTTTTGCACGGCAGACGACGCCTGGCTGGACGAGCACGTTCCTGGCCATCATGTTTCTGGGCGGCGTTCAAAGCCTCTGTATCGGCATCCTCGGCGAATACGTCGCCCGCATCTACCGCGAGGTGAAGCGTCGGCCGCTCTATCTTGTGGCCGCCACTGCCAACCTGCCCGGACAGCAGCAGCCTCAGCCTCCCCGGCAGGGCGAGAGGGTCCAGGAGTCTGCCGACTCGGTCGGGAACGGGGCTTCCCCGTGAACGAGCCAGCGATCTCGGTCTGTATTCCCACTTACAACGCAGCTCCGTGGATCGCGGCAACGATCGACTCCGTGCTGGCGCAGACACGCGGTGATTTCGAACTGGTCATTCTCGATGACTGCTCCGGGGACGACACGCTCGGGATCGTCCGGCGGTACGACGACCCCCGCATTCGGCTGCTCGTCCATGAGCGAAACCTGGGGGCGGAGGCGGCCTGGAATCGGCTTCTCCAGGAGGCCCGCGGCCGGTTTGTGAAATTGCTCTGCTGCGACGATCTCATCTATCCGACGTGTCTGGAGCGACAGGCGGCGATCCTGGAACGCTCAGAGCAGGCCACCGTCGCCCTCGTGACGGGGCCGCGCGACATCATCGACGATGCCGGCGCCGTCATCGTGCGGCGGCGAGGAATGACTCAGGCCGGTCGGGTCGAGGGGCAGACGATGATCCGCCGCGTGGTGGCGTCGGGCCGCAACTGGATCGGCGAACCCCTGTCGGTGCTGTTTCGGCGGGAGTGTGCGGCCAGCGTGGGCGGTTTCGCTGCGAGCGAGCCCTACTGCATCGACATCGACCTGTGGTGCCGGTTGCTGTCCAAGGGCGACCTGTACGTGGTGCCCGAGACGGTCGGAGCGTTTCGGGTCTCGCGATCGTCGTGGAGTTTTCGGCTGGCGGGAAAGCAGTCGGCCCAGGACCGGGCGTTTTTCGCCCGCATCCGTGACCAGCTCGCACCGATGATGCCCCGCTGGCAGCTGTGGCTGGGTCAGGCCCGCTGCACGCGTGACGCATTCCTCAGGCAAGCTATCTACTGGTGGCTGGGCTGCAAAGTTGGCACCGCCGAGAGCGACCGCAGTCGCCGGGGCATCCTCCATAGGCTGGGCCGCATGCGTTGGACACACTACGCCGCTCACTGGCTGGGAGCCTATGCGCTGGCCAATTCCCTGCTTCAGGCCTTCCCGAGGCGGCAAACGCTGCCGCGCAGCGGATGCAGCGTCCGGGTCCGATCGGTCGCTGGGCTGGCACTGGCCGAGGAGATGCTGGCCGGCCAGGCGTATTCGGTCCTGAAAAAATTCGGGGCCGTGCAGACCTTCATCGACCTGGGCAGTAACACAGGCTGGTTTCCCTGTCTGCTGCAGGAGTATGGCTGCAGCCCGTCTCCGAGGGGGCTGCTCATCGATGCCGACCCGGCGATGGTCGAGGAGTCGCGATGGCACATGGCTGAGAACGGCATCGATGCGGAGTGCCTGTGGGGTGCCGTGGGCGTGGCCACCGGTTCCGGCGACGGCACGACCCGGTTCCACGTGAACCCCGCCAACACGTCATCGTCACTGAAGCCGTTCGGTGCCGACCATCCTTTTCCGGTAAAGGGTCGCGTGCTTACGATTTCCGTGCCGACGGTCCAGATCGCGGACGCATGGCGACAGCGGCATGGTGACCGCCCCATCGACGTGCTGAAGGTCGATGTCGAAGGGGCAGAGTTCGATTTGTTTCGGTTGGAGGCGGACTTCGTGGCCACCAAGGTCCGCGCCGTCGTCTGCGAGTGGCACGCCTGGCACGGCTCGCTGGACGACCTGACCGCCCTCATCGAGCCGCTCGGCTTCCGGCTGCTGGAGGTCGGCCAGCAGGATGCCCACGGCGGCGTGGCTGCGTTCGTAAGTTCGCAGGCGCCGAAGTGACCGCGGGGCCAGCCGGCCACGGTGCGGTTGTCAGCCGGCTTTTCACCTGACGCGTTCACCAATACGATACAGGAATTTGCAGGGCTGCTCAGACCCGTTGGCCAGTGGGTGCCAACGGAGCGGCGTTTCGAATCGGCCTGCTTCTGAGACTTCGGCCGTGAAGGCAGCCCATTTATGCCCAACATCCCACGCTCCCATGAAGGCGATCCCTCGGCAGGCAAGAAACAACTCGATTCGTCCCGCCTGAGGGTGCTGGCGTGGCTTGCCGCACTCGTGCCTCTGGTCGCCTTGGCGTGGTGCTCCGGCGCCGGACGCTGGACTTCCCTGGCGTGGAACACCCCCACCGCCTACCTCGAGCCCTACGCGAACGACGTGCTCGGTGGTCTGGCCACGATCAAGGCCGCCTCGGAAGGCCATGCCCGGCCCCTGGCGTGGAAAATTGTCCCGCAGCTCGGCGCGCCGTTCGACGGCAACTGGAGCGACTGGCCCTCGATCGAGGAGTTGCAGTACGCGTTTTTCGGAATCCTCGCCAACCTCTTCGGCCTCTTCGCTGCGCTGAATCTGGCAGTGCTCATCGCTCACGTGCTGGCCGCGGTCACCTTCTTTCTCGTGGCTCGCAAGCTCGACTGCACGAACCTATGGGCCTTCGTCGCTGCCCTGGCCTTCGGACTCGCCCCCTTCATCTTCGCCCAATCGCCCCACCACCTGACTGTCGCCTACGCCTGGCACATACCGCTCTTCCTGCTCGTGTGGCGGTGGGTCTCCGAGGAGCCGGGGCTCCCGTTCGGCTCTCGCCATTTCCGCTGGGCCTTGGCGATCGCCTTCGTCACCGGACTGCAGCACATCTACTACACCAACATCTTTTGCCAGCTCACGCTGCTGGGGGCCGGCGTCGTGGCCGCACGGACGCGTTCGTGGGCGCCGCTGCGATCCGGCCTGGCCATCGTGGCCGCCGCAGCCGCGGCTTTCGCCCTGATGAACGTCGACACGTGGTCGTTCAATGCGGTCCACGGCCGCAATCCCGGTGCCCTCGTCCGCGAATACAAATGGCTTGAGATCTACGGGCTCAAACTCGTCGATCTGGTCATTCCGCCCGTCACCCACCAGTCGCAGATGTTCAGCGGGTTCGCGGCGGCACACCGGGCGGCCGCGCCGCTGCAGGACGAGGGGTCCTACCTCGGCCTCGTTGGCCTCGCCGCCCTCGGGCTGCTCGTGACCACGGCAGTGATCGACGTAGTCAAACGCCGTGCAGACGCCGTCCCGATGGCGGCGTGGCAGGTACTTTGGATCGTTCTCTGCTTCTCAACTGGCGGGTTCAACACAATCCTCGGCGCCCTCGGCTTCACGCTCTTCCGCACCGGCTGCCGTTACAGCATCGTGATTCTGGCGATCGTGCTGCTCTACGCAGCGCAGCGACTCACGGCCTGGCAGCGGACGGCGGCAAGTCGCACGGCAGCCGACACGCTCTGGATCGGCACCCTCACCGCGGCGGCGGCCTTCTGCATCGCCATTCTCTGGGACCAGGTGCCCCGCGCGCCGGCGGTCGATGTGACGGCCGCAATTGCCAGCCAAGTGGCGGCCGATCGTGACTACGTCGACAGAATGGAGGCGGCCCTGCCGCCCGGCGCGATGGTCTTTCAGCTCCCGATCATGGACTACCCCGAATCGCCGTCACCGGGCATGGGCTCGTGCGACCACCTTCGGCCCTACCTGTACAGCCGGCAATTGCGGTTTTCGTTCGGCTCGATGAAGGGCCGACCGCGTGAGCAGTGGCAGCAGGATCTGGGGAAGATGCCATTCGACAAGGCAGTCGAACAGATTCAAGACCGCGGCTTCGCGGCAATCTCCATCAATCGCAACGGATTCCCCGACAAGGGCAAGCAACTCCTGGAGAACATCCGCGGACAAGGTTTCACGAAGCCGCCGATCGAAAGTGCTGCCGGCGACCTCGTCTGCATTCCACTCGAGAAAAACTGAACGATGGCCTTGAAGCCTTGGCAACAGGCAGCCGTGCTCGCCGGCATCACGTTCGCCGTCTTCTCCGCCACGCTGTCAGCGGACTTCGTCTACGACGCCCGGATGCAGATTCTCACGGGCGACTTCATCCACGACTGGCAGAACTGGCCCGCCGTGCTGACGGGGCGTGTGCTCGGGATGGACGTGCTCGACTTCAACCGCCCCGCCATGCTGGCCTCGCTCATGCTCGACGCGGCGGTCTGGGGGAGGGACCCATTTGGATACCACCTCACCAGCGTGCTCATGCACGTGGCGAACGTGATCCTCGTCTGGCTCGTGATCCGGGAGGTGACAGGCGGCGAAGGCGGAGCGAAGCAGGTGCTCGCCCCACTGCTGGCCGCGCTCGTCTTCGCCGTCCACCCGGTGGTCATCGAGGCCGTCTGCGAGCCGACCTTCCGCGAGGATCTGCTCGTGGCCCTGTGCACGCTCGCCGCCCTCGTGCTCGCCATGCGACACGACCCCGCCACCCCCGGCTTCGACACCCGCCGGGCCATCGGTTGCACAGGCTTGTGCCTGGTGGCCATCGCCAGCAAGGAGGCGGGAATCGTCGCGCCCATGCTGCTGGCAGCCTCTTGGTGGCTGTTCCGCCGCGGCGAGCCGGGCCGATTCTGGGCCGTCACCATCGGCGGCGCGAAGCTCGTCGTCGTCGCATTCCTCGCCGCCCGGTTTCTCCTCGAACCGAACC
>JBBAVO010000060.1:9350-14013 GCA_040397635.1 Pirellulales bacterium | reverse complement strand
GCGTCGGAGCCTCCACGTGCGCGTCGGGCAGCCAGGTGTGCACGGGCACCACGGGCACCTTGATCACGAAGCCGATGAGCAGCAGCAGGAAGGCCCATGTCTCGAGGCTCATGCCCCAGACCTGAGCCGCTGCAAAGGGAGACTTGGGGAGCTGGCCGATCTGCGCGAGAGCCAGAATGTTGAACGTGTGGAGCGGCCGGTCAGCCGTGCGAATGGCCTCGACCGCGGTGGCACGCGCCGCCCCGTCGAGCCCAGGGCTCACGACGTGTGCGGCCACGAGCTGCTCGTCCGAGAGCAGCCGAAGGTCGCTCGTGAAATAGAGCATCAGGATGGCCAGCAGCATGAGCACGCTGCCCAACAGCGTGTAGAGGAAAAACTTGATGGCGGCATACTCGCGCCGCGGACCGCCCCAGATACCGATGAGGAAATACATCGGCAGGAGCATCACTTCCCAGAAGACGTAAAAGAGGAAGAAGTCGAGCGACACGAAGACGCCGAGCATGCCTGTGACGAGCAGCAGAAACAGGATGTGATAGGCCTTGACGTGCTTCGTGATCGGCCAGCTGGCTGCCGCTGCCAGCATCGACAGGAACGTGGTCAGCACGACCAGCGGCAGGCTGATGCCGTCCACTCCCAGGAGGTATTCGATGCCGAACGCCTCGATCCAGGGCAGCTTTACGACGGCCTGCATCGACGGATCACCAAGCCGGAACTGCGCCGGCCCCGCCGGCCCGAACAGCGCCGGCACGGCCATCCACAACGACAGCACAAACACGACCGCGGTGGTGAGCAGCGTGGTCCAGCGGATGAAGTCCTCACGGGCCTTCGGCACGATCGGCAGCGACAGAAACGCGGCCACGAGCGCGGGCAGGAAGACGATGGCCGTCAGGGGCCAGAGGGCGGGCTGCGAGAGCGTATCGGTGGGCAACATGGGAAAGTCCGTCAGGGGATCGTGGGGGGCGTGTGCTGGTGAGATGGATGAAAAAGACGGCGTGCTTAAACGATGAGGGTCAGAACGTCTGCAGAGAGATGGGGATGGGACGGTCAGCCGGCAAGTGCGGCACGAAACAACATGCTCGCCAGCACGAAGAGGGCCACCGTGCCAACGACGATGAACATCACATACTGGCGGAGCCGCCCGGTCTGCAGTTTCTTGAGTTCCAGGCCCGCGTTCCAGGTGGCCGTCGCCGTGGCATTGACCAGGCCATCGACCAGATTGCGGTCGATCCAGGCGTCGAGGCCGGCTAATTGCCGCGCCGACCAGGCGATGCCGTCGATCAGTTTGTCGATCACGCCGCGGTCCGTGCCGCTGGCCAGGTTGGCGACTGCAAACGCAGGACGCACAAAGATGGCATCGTAGAGTTCGTCGAAATACCAGCGGTGGGCGAGGAAGGAATAGATGGGCCGGAATGTGTAGGCGACCACTGTCGGGGAGACAATCCGCCAGAGGTACATCGCCGCCGCCAGGAGCACGCCAGCCGCGGCGGTCGCGAAGGCTGTAAGCGTTGCCGTGACGTGAACGGATCCCTCGTGGCTCAGGTGCTCCGCCGGAACGGTCAGGGTGCCGAAGAGGAAACCACCCGTGGAGGTTGTGTCGGTGCCGGCAGGACGAGCCTGTTCGATCAAATTGGCGATCCCGAAGCCCCCCGGAAGCGTCCAGCCTGCGACGACAGCCAGCACGGAGAGAACCACGAGCGGTGCCACCATCACCGTCGGCGACTCATGGGCATGCTCGGCAACATGATGATCCCGAGGCGTGCCTGCAAACGTCATGAACCAGAGCCGGAACATGTAGAACGCTGTCAGGAAGGCACCGCCGGCCACGGCATAAAAGAGGATCGACCACGTCGGATTGGCCTGCGAATAGGAGAGCGCCTGGGCGAGGATGGCATCCTTGGAGTAGTAGCCGGAGAGGCCGATCACGAATGGGATGCCGGCACCGATGATGGCCAGGCAGCCGACGAGCATCGTGCCAGCGGTCCACGGCATGACGCGGGCGAGGCCGCCCATCTTCCGCATGTCGTTGGTATGGCAGGCATGGATCACGGAGCCGGAGCAGAGAAACAGCAGGCTCTTGAAGAACGCGTGCGTGACCAGGTGAAACAGCCCAGCCGACCAGCCGCCGACGCCCAGGGCCAGCATCATGTAGCCCAATTGACTCACGGTGGAATACGCCAGCACCCGCTTGATGTCGTTGGCAACCAGCGCGATCGTTGCCGCGATGAAAAGGGTGATGCCGCCGATGATGGCGATCACAAGCAAAACGTCGGGGGTGAGCACGGGATAGAACCGGCCAACGAGGTAGACGCCTGCCGCCACCATCGTGGCAGAGTGCACGAGCGCGGAGACCGGCGTCGGCCCTTCCATCGCATCGGGCAGCCAGACGAAAAGCGGAAACTGGGCGCTCTTGCCCACGCAGCCGCAGAAGATGCCCACGCCCGCGATGAACAGAAGCCAGCGGCCAATTCCCTGCGAACGCCAGTCTTCGATCCGGGCGGCAATCTCGTCGGCCGCGTCGCCGGGCCGGCCTGTGTGCTCGGCGGCGATCCGCCCGACCTCATCCGCATTTGCAAACGTGACCATCCTATCGGGCACCTGAAGCGCATGGCCGTTGGCCGCCGGCCTCACCAGACTGAAGAGCCCCGGCCTCGTGGCGGCACTGCCGTCGGCCGCCGCCACGGTGGAGTCGGCGAAATGCAGGGTGCCCAGGGCTCCCCAGAGGGCCATCAGGCCGATCAGCATGCCAAAGTCGCCCACGCGATTGACGATGAACGCCTTGTTGGCCGCCGTGGAGGCGGTCTTCCGTTCAAAATAGAAGCCGATCAGGAACCAGGAGCAGATGCCGACGAGTTCCCAGAAGATGAAGACCATCGCCAGATTCCCTGCGATCAGGATGCCGAGCATCGAGAAGCAGAACAGCGACAACGCCTGAAAGAACCGCGGAAACCGTCCGGGCCGATGGAGATGACTGCCGTCCGACAGATGCACCTCGTGATCGGTGACGTCGTGCAGTTCGTCGTGCATGTAGCCGGAGGCGTAGACGTGGATGCAGGTGGCGATGAAGGTCACGACCACAAACATCAGCACCGTAAGGGCGTCGATGTACCAGCCGATCGTGAGCCGAAGGTCGCCGCCCTGATAGAGCGTGTACCAATCCCCTGAATAAGCCGCGGGAACGCGGGTGGCATGGTGCTCGCCATGCTCGGCATGGTCACCATGGTCACCATGCTCGGCATGCCCGCCCTGCTCGGCATGCGCATCGGCCGCATGACCATCCGCATGCGGCTCGTGATGCGCCTCCTGATGTGCACTGTGCGACACCGCCGTCACGGGATGGGCGGAGAGCCAGGTCCCGAAGGCAGCCAGCGAGAGCACTAGCGACGTCACGATCGCCGCCGTCGCCACCCAGGCGGCATTCTTGCCGTGATGGCCCATCCGCGGCCCGAAGAATAGGATTGCCACGAACGAGACCAGCGGCGCGAGCCATGCGAGGCCCAGCAGCGTCGGGAGTTGAGAGGCAGGGTCCATGGTCGAATGCCGCGGTGGCGGCTCAGCCCTTGAGGTCTTCGGCCCGGTCGATGTCGACGGTGGCGTGGTTGTTGTAGAAGTTCAACGTGATAGCGAGCGCGACCGCCGCCTCGGCAGCCGCCAACAGGATGACGAACAGCGCGATGATCTGGCCGTCCAGCCCGAGCGACGCGGCACCTTCACCGCGGAGATAGGGCGACGAAAACGCCACGAAGTTGACATTGGCGCCATTGAGCACCAGTTCAATGCCCATCAGCACGCCCAGGGCATTCCGCTTCAAGGCCATGCAAACCACGCCGGCCGTGAAGAGAATCGCCCCCACCACCAGGTAGTGCGCCACGCCCACCGGGGAACTGAGCAGGCCCGCAACGAGCGGCACCGCCGTGAACGGCAGTCCGGCTGCCAGAAGACTCATCGACCACCTCCTGGAACCAACGCCGAAGCGGAAGATCGGGCAGCCTGACGGGCCGTGACAACAGGACCAACCGATGAGGCCGCCACGTCGATCGCCCGCGGAGTCCGCCGCCGCTTCGCACGCGCCAGGTAGGCCGCTCCGACAAGCACCACGAGCAGATGAATCGACACGATTTCGAAGGGCAGCAGATAGCCGCTCCGCACGGCGGCCGCGGGCACGCCTGCGGCCGGCTCATCGGCGCGAACGCCGAGCAACGCCATGCCGATCGGCGTGGCCGCCGGCGCCTCAACGGCCGCCGTCGCCGGCCGACGCCACGGCTCCACCCGGAAGGCCGCCTGCAGCAACACCGCCAGCAGCGCCGCGCCGACCATGCCGGCCAGCACCCTGTCACTGGACGACGTCTTGATCGCCACGAAGGGAGCCTGGGCTGTCAGCATCACACCGAAGACGAGCAGCACGAGCGTGCCGCCGACGTAAATCATCAGTTGCATCGCCCCGACGAACTCGGCACCGGCCAGAAAGAAGAGCCCGGCCGTCGCGGCCAGCGAGAGCACCAGGTAGAAGGCCATCCGCACCACGTTCTCGGCGAGAACCACCGCTACGGCGCACGCACAGGCCACCGCTGCAAAGAGCAGAAAAAGCACCGAGTGCCAGTTGACAGCAGCCACCGGCACGACAGAGGCGAGCACGGTCGTCATCATGGCACCACCTGCACAACGT
>JBBAVO010000060.1:4151-9250 GCA_040397635.1 Pirellulales bacterium | reverse complement strand
CCTCCCGCAGCACCGACGTGAGGCGACGGCTCCCGTCGGCCAGGCGAGAGCCCGCCCGGTCCCTCGAGCCAGCCCTCGCGAATTTCGCCAGCGGGCCGCGACAGGCCGCGAACGACACCACCCGGAAACGCCAGTTGCCAGAGCATGGCACCGGCGAACATGGCGGCCGCAATCGGCGTGCAGTATTTCAGGCAGGTCGTCATTACCTGGTCGATGCGAAGGCGGGGCAGCGTCCACCGGACCCACATCATCAGCAGCACGCCGAGCGTGGCCTTCAGCAGCAGGTTGCCGCAGCCGATCAGACGCACGAAATAGTTGGCGGTATCGCCTGTCCCCTCGCTCAAACCCACGAGCGTGGCAACAGGAATCGGCCCGTTCCAGCCCCCCAGGAAGAGCACGGCCGCCAGGGCGCTGACGAGGAACATCGAGCCGTATTCCGCCATGAAGAAGAAGCTCCACCGCAGCCCTGAATACTCGGTGTGAAAGCCGGCCACGAGTTCGCTCTCCGCCTCGGCGAGATCGAACGGGGCGCGATTCACACTGGCCACTGCACAGGTGACATAGACCCAGAAAATCACGAACGTGAACGGATCGTGGAAGAGATACCAGTTGGTGATCCAGCCGGCCTGTTTCTCTGCGATCGTCACCAAATCCATGCTGCCAGCGAGCATCACCGGCACGACCACGCACATGCCCAGCGGCACCTCATAGCTCACCACCTGGGCCGCTTCCCGCATGGCACCAAACAAGGACCACTTCGAGGCCGACGCATACCCGGCGAGAATCACCCCGAAGACCTCCAGGCCAAGCACCGCAACCACGAAGAACACACCGACGTTCAGCCGCTGGCCCACGAAGTCGAACGCGAACGGGAGGGCGATGAACGCACAGAACGATGCACAAAAACTGATATAGGGGGCGAGCCGAAAGAGCATTCCATCAGCCCCTTCGGGCATGAGGTCTTCCTTGGCGAGGAGTTTGATGCCGTCAGCGAGTGACTGAAGCCAGCCGAACCGCCCCCCGGTTCGCGTGGGCCCCAGACGGTCCTGAATGCGTGCGGCGATCTTCCGCTCGGCCCAGATGAACACGAGTGCGCCGCCCGCGATCACATTGAGGATCAGGGCGGCGGCGACAAACGCCGTAATGGTCCAGGCCAACCACTCGGGAAGGCCGACCGTGTTGATCAGAAAATCAGCCATCGGAACTGGTTTTCAGACTGGGTAGGAGGCTGGGCAAAAAGCCCTCGAACCGACGATTTCCCGAGAGGAAACCGACTTCGTGAAAAATCGCACGAAGTTTGCACCAAGTTGCTCCAATTCACAAGTACCACCGGGAAAAGCCGGACGAAAGACTGCCGGTGGATCGCCCTACCGGTCGATCTCCCCCATCACGATGTCGAGGCTGCCCACGATGGCCGGCACGTCGGCGATCAGGCAGCCGCGGCAGAGTTCGTGCGTGACGGCGAGATTCGAGAATGAACTCGACCGCGCCCGCACCCGCCACGGAATCGCCGAGCCGTCGCTGACGAGATAGAACCCCATCTGTCCCTTCGGGCACTCCGTCTCGAGGTAGGCGTCCCCCGCCGGAATCTTCTCGGTCAGTTTCACGGGCTCGCCAAGCGGGCCCTTGCAGGCGGAATAGCGGTCGATCGCCTGACGCACGAGATCCATCGACTGCACCACCTCGAGCATCCGCACGAAGAACCGATGCCAGCAGTCACCGAGCACCGCATCGGTAGGCACCGGCGGATACGCATGGTCCCGCGGATAGTGGCCGTTTTTCATGACGGCCACCTCAAAGGCATAGCCGTCATACATCGCTGTGTAGATACTCTCGCCATCCCGACGCATGTCTTGATCGACGCCGCTTCCCCGCAGCACCGGCCCGGAACAGCCGTATTCGATCGCCAACTCGGGCGACATCACACCGATGGCTGCCGTCCGCTTCACAAAGATCGCGTTGGTGGTGAGCAGCGCGTGGTATTCCTGGATAACAGGCTCGAACTGATCGAGGAATTCCTCACACTTGCGAAGCCAGCCTGGCGGAAGGTCGGCCGTCAGGCCACCCACCGTGATGTAGCTGTAGGTGAGCCGAGCCCCACACGCCTCCTCGAAGAGGTCGAGGATCTTTTCCCGTTCGCGGAAGGCATAGAGAAACGGGCTGAATGTACCGAGATCCAGGCCGTAGGCCCCCATCCCAACGAGATGGCTGGCGATCCGCCCCATCTCGGCAATGAGCACGCGAAGATGCCGCGCCCGCTCACTCACCTGATACTGCATGAGTTTCTCGACGGCGAGCGACCAGCCGAGATTCATGTTCATCGCGGCGAGGTAGTCCATCCGGTCGGTGTAGGGGATCCACTGCCGCGCCGTCAGATTTTCACCGATCTTTTCCGCACACCGATGGAGATAGCCGATGTGGGGCTCGACCTCGGAGACGATTTCGCCGTCTGTGCGGAGCACGAGCCTGAGCACGCCGTGCGTGCTGGGATGCTGCGGCCCCATGTTGACGAGCATCTCGTCCGTACGGACGTCGAATTCGATGATCCGCGGATCGTCGTCGATGAGCTGTGCCATGGTGGTGTGTTCGTCCTTTTCAAAACCCGGTGACGATCAATCAACGCGAAAAGACCGTGATGCCGCTTGTGCAACCTATCTCGCTAGCGGCCGCGGATGCCGTGGTATTCGACGGGCTGCTCGTAATCCTTGCGGAGCGGATAGCCTTCCCAGTCTTCTGGGCAGAGGATCCGCCGCAGATCGGGATGGCCGGTGAACATCACTCCCGACAGGTCGTAGACCTCGCGTTCGTGCCAGTTGGCGCCACGCCACACACCCGACACGCTCCCCACCTCGGGCAACTGGCCGGGCACGTCCCCCTTCCACCGTGGCAGCTTCGCCTTCAGCACGATGCTGACCCGGGAGGCCGTGCTCCAGAGGTGGTAGACGAGTTCCGTGTGGGGCTGCCACGTCACCTTGGCGGCCTTCTTCGGATCGGGCTCGAACCAATCGATCGCGGTGATGCACTCCAGCGCGTCAAACCGCACTTCGCTCTTCTCACGCAGCCAGCGGCAGACATCCACCACCCGCTCGGGGTTGACTTCGATCCAGGGATCGAGAGCATCAAGACGGCTGCCCGAAACCGCCCCAGGCAGGGCGCGCTCCAACTGTTCCAGGAATCCAGGGCCTCTCATGGCAGACCTTCATTCAGTTCGTTCGAGGGAGACTTGATCCAGCGCGGCAGCGGCTACCCAGTCGTGTTTCGAGTGGCGCTTCGCCCGCCCGCCGCGGCGCCCTGCCCGGCGGCAACCTGCGACGAAACGGCCCGTACCCAGTCGAGATCGCCGCGGTACCAGACGTACGCAAACCCGGTCAACAACACGGCGAAAAACACCGCCATGTCCACCGCCGCCGTTCGTGCGAGCAGCGTGCCGGCATGCGACACCGCCTCCGCGGCACCCGTGATCGCGCCGGCGGTCGTCTCACCAGCCGCTTCCGGAAACACCGGGACAGCAGGGTTTTTCAGGCCGAGTTCCCGCATCAGCCCAGCCGCCGCGGGCGTCAGCGTCTGGCCGTCGGCCTGCACGGTGACGAGGGTGGGATCCGCCATTTGCACCGCTTTGCCGAAGACAGTTGCCCAGGGAAAGAACAGGGCCACCTCGACGTCAAAAATGATGAATAGCAATGCAACGACATAAAACCGCAGGTCGAACTGCACAAAACTCGAGCCGATCGTGGGCTCTCCGCACTCGTAGACCTCGAGTTTCTCGGCGTTCGGCACCTGCGGCCGCACAAGCCAGCCGATGAGGAGGTTCACGAAAAGAAACGCGGCTCCGAGGGCCACGAAGAGGGCGACATAGCCGGCGATCAGGACGGGATGCATCAGAACTCACTCGGCAGGAAATCGAGGCAGAACGATCACTGGTTGGGGCCGCCGTGCACGGGATCGACGATGACCTTGGAGGCCGCCACTGCGGTCGGATTGAGGGTGGAACGTCCCCAGGCAACATCCACCGGCAGTCTCGCGAAATCCACGATCGTGCCATCGCGGCTGTAGCAGCTCAGGTCGAGCGTTGATCCCATGAAAATGCAGTCTACCGGGCAGGGTTCCACGCAGAGCGCGCAGAACATGCACTTCGAGTAGTCGATCGTAAAGCCAGTAACCTGAAAGCCCTTGCCTCCGCTCACACGCTCCTTGCCAATGTAGATGCAATCGACCGGGCAGGCTTTGGCGCACTGGTCGCAGGCAATGCACGTGGTGAGGTCGTAGCGATGGAAGCCCCGGTAGCGGGCCGCGACCGGGGCCGGCAGTTCAGGGTACTGAAAGTGTTCGGTGAACGTCCGGCGGTTCTGGTCGTAGGTGCTGCTAAACACCCGCAAGGTCACCAGCATGCCGTCTATAACGGTTCGCACGGCGGTGAACAGATTGAGAAACCACTGTCGCATGGCACTTCCAGTCGAAGGTGCATCCGATCCGCGTCAGCCCTGCTGGCACCGCATGGAGTCACCGCAAAGTAGAGCGTGTTGAGAGTATAGGGACCGCCCTCGCGCCAACAAGCGGCGCGGCTGTTTTCGGCGGCGGCATGGCAATTGACGTCCACCGAAGCCCGGTGAATGCCCACGCCGTCAGCCTGCTGGCGGCGGCATGCCGGGTGGCGGGCCAGGTGTCCACCTCACCAACACCCCCTCCACAAAGGGGTTTTTCGGGCCCGGCCCACGCGATCAATCTCGAGTCTCCATCCAGTTTTTTTGATCCAGGAAATCGTGTTGGCCCAAGAATTGCTTGACCAGAACGCAAAACCCTCTACAGTTGACGTATCGGAGTCGACGCAGACTACCCTTCCTTCGCCACCGCGGCGGTCGAAACGGTAGCGTGAATTCGCTCCGTCGGACCGCCAAGGAAGGTTTCAATGTTGGTCCTGTCGCGAAAAAAAGACGAGAGCATCGTCATCAACAACGACATCACAATCGTTGTGGTGGAGATTCGTGGCGATAAGGTTCGTCTCGGCGTCGAGGCACCAAAAGAGGTGCCCGTGCACAGGCAGGAAGTGTTCGAAGCGATTGCCAGAGGTGAAACGGTCGCCGAACCGCTCGATGCCGATG
>JBBAVO010000060.1:0-4051 GCA_040397635.1 Pirellulales bacterium | reverse complement strand
TCTCTCGCCCTTCTCTCGCCCGGTCTGACTCGTCTCCTGCCAGCCTCCCTCGATTCAGCCGCTCCGCCTGAACCTTTGCACTGAGCCGTTCTTGTATGGCCGACTCCTACGACGCCGTTCTGCTGGTTTCGTTTGGTGGTCCCGATGGCCCGGATGATGTGATGCCGTTTCTGGAAAACGTGCTCCGCGGGCGGAACGTGCCGCGAGAACGCATGCTGGAAGTGGCAGAGCACTACCAACACTTCGGCGGCAAGAGTCCGATCAACGAGCAGAACCTTGCGCTCCTCGCCGCACTTCGGGAAGAACTCGACCGCCGTGGACCGCACCTGCCTGTCTACTGGGGTAATCGCAACTGGCATCCGCTGCTCACCGACACGATCCGTGAGATGGCCGATGCCGGAGTGAAACGAGCCATCGCCTTTGTCACCAGCGCCTACAGCAGCTACTCCGGCTGTCGCCAATACCGTGAAAATATCGCCGCCGCCTGCGCCGCGGTGGGCGAACGGGCACCACAGATCGACAAAATCCGCGTCTTCTTCAACCACCCGGGCTTTGTCGGGCCGATGGCCGCCAACGTGACACGGGCGATTGGCCGGTTTCCTGAGAGCGATCGCGCGACGGTCCCCGTCCTCTTCACGGCACATAGCATTCCGACGTCGATGGCCGACGGATGCCGGTATGGGGTGCAATTGGAGGAGGCTTGCCGTCTCGTCGCGGAACAGGCCGGTGTTACCGACTGGAAACTCGTCTATCAGAGCCGGAGCGGCCCGCCGACCCAGCCCTGGCTGGAGCCCGACATCTGTGATGCGATCCGGGATCGCCATGCCCACGGTGGTCGCCAACTGGTGATCGCACCGATCGGCTTCATCTCCGACCACATGGAGGTGTTGTACGACCTCGACACTGAGGCGGCCGACCTCTGCCGCGAGCTGGGCGTCGAGATGGTGCGGGCGGCCACGGTCGGCACTGATCCGGCTTTCATCGGCATGGTTCGCGATCTGATTGCCGAACGCAACGGCATGCTCAGTGAACGGACGGCCATCGGACGGCTGCCCGCGAACCATGACGTCTGCCCGCTCGATTGCTGTCCGGCTCCGGCAGGCCGCCCTGCCGGACGGCCCGCATGACAGGCATGCCTGGCGCAGCCGCGACTGGCGCAGCGGCAGACGTCGCTTCGTCTCAGGTCGCAGCGCCTTGGGAATGCGTCTCGCTCGTTCACGGATTCTTCGCCAACCCCGTGATGATGACCGTGCTGGGGCATCGGCTCGACCGTCGGGGCTATATCGCCAGACCGTGGGGCTACTGGAACATGCGTCGCTCGATTCTCGAGCACGCCGAAGCCTTCAGCCGTGAATTGGCCAGACTCGATGCCGATCGGGCTGTCGGCACGATCCACCTTGTCACCCACAGCATGGGCGGGATCATTGCCCGGGCGGCGCTTGAACGATTCCGCCCGCGGAAGCTCGGCCGGTTCGTCATGCTGGCGCCACCCAACCACGGTTCGTTTGTGGCGACCGCAATTGCCGGCGTTTTCGGAGGGATGTTCAAGCCGGTGGCCGAACTGACCACCGCCCCTGACAGCCTGGTCAATTCGCTCAGCATGCCGGAGGGCGTTGATGTCGGCGTAATCGCAGCCTCGCGAGATGCGCTGGTTGCACCTGAGAGCACACGGCCCGATGTGCCTCATGCCCACGTCACCATTACCTGCCTCCACTCGAGCCTGTTGTTTCGCCGTGATGCCGCCGATCTCGTGGCTGCATTCCTGGCCACAGGCACGTTTCCCGAGCCCGAGCCCCGCCGCCGTTGACCATCGAAAAAGTTGACCGTCGAAAAAGCTGACCGTCGAAAAAGCCGCCGCCATCCGCGTAGGAAACCGCCCCGATGAACATGGCCCCCCGGCCCGTTGGATCGTCTGGACTTACCGTTGGGCCGCTGGGCCTGGGCTGCTGGCCACTGGCAGGCATGACGCGATCTGGCATCACGCCTGCGGCGGCCGTGGCCACGGTGGCAGCCGCACTCAACGCCGGCATCGGGCACCTCGATACGGCGTACTGCTACGGCGAGGCGGGCGAGAGCGAGCGGGCGATTGCCCAGGCGATGGCGGGCCGCCGGCGCGACGACGCGGTGATTGCCAGCAAGTGCGGTATTCATTGGGAGCCAGGCAGAAAACAGTGCTTGGATGGACGGCCAGAGAGGATCCGAGCCGACGTTGACGCAAGCCTCGGACGGCTCGGCACCGATCACCTCGACCTGCTCTACCTGCACGCCCCCGACCCGACGATCCCGATCGAGGAATCGGCCGGCGCACTGTCGCAGCTGCTCGCTGCCGGAAAAACCCGCGCCGTGGGCGTATCGAACGTGTCGCTCGCGCAGTTGGAACAGTTCGCCGCCGCCTGCCCGCTCTCTGCCTGCCAGATGCACTACAACATGCTGCAACGTGAGATCGAAGCGGAGATCCTGCCATGGTGCCGCGATCGAGGCGTGGCGATGTTCGTCTACTGGCCGCTGATGAAGGGTCTGTTGGCTGGCGGCATGGCACGTGACCTGGTGTTTCCGACGACGGACAGCCGGCACAAATACCCGATGTTCAACGGCACAGAGTTTCAGCGCAACCTCGACTTTGTGGAGGCGTTGGGGCCGGTGACGCGCCGGCTTGGCTGCACGCTGCCCGATCTGGTGCTGGCCTGGACCGCCGAGCAGCCTGGCGTTACCTGCGTTCTCTTCGGTGCCACGTCGCCGGAGCAGGTCGGCACGAACGCTCATGCCATGCGCTGCAAACTCGACGACGACGCCAGAAAGGCGATCACCGACGCGATCCGCGATCGCGGACCAGTCGCGAATCGCCGGGCTGTGTAAACGAAAAACATCGCATCGTGCGATGCTGTTCGGCATGACATGTGCCGCCCCGCGTGGCGGCAAGTTTTTAACTTGTCCGTTACCCCGGCACGGATTCCACAAGTTAAAAACTCGTGGCCACGAATCAACGAGGGCAGCCCGCCCGGAAAGAATCGCCAGCGTTCAAGCCGCGCCGACTGGCTCAGGCTGAAAAGCTTTCACGCCCACGTATGACTGCCGGACCTTCAGGCATGTCTGCCGGAACGGCTCGGGACGGCTCACACCCGAAAGGCGGAGCGTCTCGATCGGGCCGCGTCGAAACACGAGGTCACCACAGTCATACCACTCCTGCCCAGGCTTCACGATCAGATCGATCGCGTCGAACCGATCAAGGTCCACATACTGCTCCACCTTCGGGCTGATACCCCGCTCCACCGTCACCCGACGGTTCGTCAGACGGTAGCGACGAATCGCCCAGGGCAGACGCATCGTCAGATACAGCGTCATACCCAACGGTATGGTGGCCAACAGAGCCAAGCGACCGAACGAGAGAGGGCCAAATCCATCCTTGATGCGATACAGCCTGCCCAGCGTTTGCCCCAGCGACGTCGAGCCCACCGACGGCCAGACCGTCATGACTGTGGCTTCGGAAACCGCTGGCGGAGCAACACCGGCTATGGACTGCAGCATCATGGCGCACCTACTGAAAACTGAAATGAGGGACAGCGTCTCAGTCGAGAGCCCGCATGGTACCGTGCCCCGCAAGCCGTGAAAGGGGCACAAGCAACACAGGCTATTCCCGACCCAATCGCCCCATCGACTCAAACGCCCAGATAAAAAAAGAAACCCGCTGGGGCTCGGCCGAGCCCCAGCGGGTCCTGTTATTCACTGGATCGTGGCAGTTGTGCCGGCGACCGGGACGAATCCCGGAAACCAGCTATCTCTTTCGGCGGCTTCTCCCGCCAATGCGGCGCACCTTTTCAGGCACTCCAGCATGACGGAAGCACGATCGTCTCCACAATAAGCTTTGAAGAGCCAGGATTTTAACCCTGGACTTCGTGACTTTTGGACCATGAGATTCCAGATTCTTGAAGCTCGTGCGAACACGAACCAAAAACCGTTCCACTCATGGCTGCCTCCCCAAATCCGTGGAAATGGTTCGGCGATATCCTTTAGAAAGGAGGTGATCCAGCCGCAGGTTCCCCTACGGCTACCT
>JBBAVO010000059.1:11655-14446 GCA_040397635.1 Pirellulales bacterium | reverse complement strand
GGGCTTCAGCCTCGTCGAACTCCTCGTGGTGATCGCCATCATCGCGATCCTCGCCGGGCTGTTGCTGCCGGCGATCCAGGCCGGTCGAGAGTCGGCTAGGCGGACGACATGCCAACACAACCTGCGGCAGTTGGCTTTGGCGGTATGCAACTACGAATCGGGGAGCCGCCGCCTGCCGGCCGCGGCGATTGTCAGCGAGGCGAGCAATCCGGCCACCTGCACGGGCTGTTGGAACCCCTGGGCCGAGGCCCAGTTGGCATCGTTCCCGGCCGGCACCAAGCACGGCTCAGGCTGGATGCTGGCGGTGCTGCCGTTCCTGGAGCAGGTGCCGCTGTTCAACCGGTGGGACCGCACCACCAACGTGCTGGGGAATGCCACCGTGGCCCAGACCGACATTCCGTCGCTCTCCTGCCCCACCCGCCGCTCAGGAATCCGTCTCGATCGAGACGACCACAAAAATTTGGTGCGGAGCGGCTGGCGGGGTGGCGGCACCGACTACGGCGGCTGCTACGGCCGCGGCGACGGCTTTGTAAACGACACGGCCGACGACCATCGCTTCGCTGATAACGACACCCCGATCGTCGGCTCCAAGGGCAATCGGCAGGGCATGTTTCTCTCCACGAGGGGCAGGCTTTTGTCCGCGGCAACCGATGGGCTCGCCAACACGATCATGCTGGGCGAGTTGCAGCGACTGCGGCCGCTCGCCGGTGGCAGCGGTGCCGCCAACACCTACAACCGCACCAGCCAGGATGGCTGGGCCGCGGGGGGCGTGGCCACGCTCTTCGTCACCGCGACCGATCCCGGCCATGGCAACCCCGGCGGGATGAATAACTTCTTTTTCGAGTCGCCCGGCAGCGACCATGCGGGCGGCAGTTTCTTTGCGATGGCCGACGGGTCGGTGCAATGGCTCAACGAGTTCATCGACGCCAAGGACAACAACGCCGTCTTCCCGCTCCTGGGTTCGATACGGGACGGAGCCATCGCCAGCCTCGCCGCGGCCGGCTATTGATCGAATCGGGAGTTCCTCGCCATGCCCTCCATCCGTTCCGCCAGCCAGTTGCACCAGATCGCGTGCGCGATCACCGTTTTGACCATCCTCGGCTGCTCCCGCTCGCACCAGCCACCACTAGGCCTGGTCAGCGGTACCGTCACGCTCGATGGCGTGCCTCTCGCCAATGCAATCGTGCGGTTCACACCAGCAGGGCCAGGCCGCACCTCAGAGGGCATCAGCGATGCCGATGGCCACTACAGACTCCGCTACCTGCGTGCTATTCCGGGCGCCAACATCGACCAACACACCGTGCGGATCACCACCGCCAGCGAGGAGAACGGCGGCCGGGAACTCCTGCCGCCGCGGTATCATTCCCGCACAGAGCTCGAGGCCCGGGTGGTCTCCGGATCGAACGACCTCGACTTCGCTCTCCGGTCGCAGGATCGCTGACCCCGCCGCTGGCCTGCAGCACGAGACCCTCCGTTCGCGGGGAGTCGGCTGCCAAAATGACCGGGCAGGCGCCATTTCGTGCGCACATTTCCCGATTCGTGCGCGCTGTTGAGGACTCGCTTCATTTTTCGTGGACATCGTGAAGTGTTGACTTATAGTGGTGCCACGCGGCCGAAACGCCGCCCCCGGAAACGGATTCCCGGAGGACTGTCGCTTGCAGGAAAAACCTTTCGCATGCACGAATCGCACATGCCCACGACAGTGAAGAGCCTCCACCCACATTCGTCGGCTGTGCAATCGCCGCGGAGCGGCAGCGGTGCCGCCTCGAGCACACGACAGTTCGACATCTCCGTGATCATGCCGACGATCTTCTGGTCGGGCACGTTCGAGCGGTGTGCGAGACGGGTGCTCTCTCTCATCGACAGCACCGCGGCCAACGCGGAAGTCGTCTTCGTCTTTGACGGCTCACCCCCTCCTGTCCCCGCGTGGCTCGACCGCCCGGGGGTCACGATCGTGAAGACCGGCACTTGCTCCGGGCCCGCGATCGCTCGCAACCTTGCCGCGGAGTCAGCCCGGGGTGAGGTCCTGTTTTTCGTCGATGCCGACGTCGAACTCGCAGCCGATGCCGTCGACCGCGTTCACGCGGCGTTTGCAGCCGATCCGGATCTGGTCGGCCTGTTCGGCGCCTATGACGACGAACCGGCAGCCGTCAGCCTGACCAGCACCTTTCGGAACCTCCTGCACCACCACACCCACGTCTCCAATCCCGGCACCGCGGGCACGTTCTGGTCGGGCTGCGGAGCCATGAGGACGACGGCGTTCCTCGATGTCGGCGGATTCGACAACAAGTTCGCCTACCCGAGCGTGGAAGACATCGAACTAGGCATGCGGGTCGCCGCCAATGGCGGCAAGATCCTGCTCGCGCCCGACGTGCGGTGCAAGCATCTCAAGCATTGGACGCTCGCCTCGATGGTGATCACCGACATCGTGCACCGGGCTACTCCCTGGACCCGGCTGATCATGAACAGCCGTGAACTGCCTGCCACGCTCAACCTCGACTGGCGGGGGCGACTCAGCGGAATCTGTTCGGTGCTTCTGGGAGCCTGTCTGGCAGCCGCGATGGTTACGCCGGTGGCCCTGTGGGTGGCGTTGGCCTGCGGACTGGTCATCGTCGCCCTGAATAGCAGCTTCTATGTCCTTTGCGCCCGGAAACGTGGCATCGGATTCGCCGTCGCGTCCTTTGCCCTTCACTGGCTCTACTTCGTCTACTCCTCGCTGACGTTTGGCGTTGTCACGCTCCACGAACTCTGGCTGCGTTACCGACGATCGGCCGCCCCCGCCGCTGGCGTG
>JBBAVO010000059.1:0-11555 GCA_040397635.1 Pirellulales bacterium | reverse complement strand
GCTCCACGAACTCTGGCTGCGTTACCGACGATCGGCCGCCCCCGCCGCTGGCGTGTTGCAGCCGACGGCGGCTGTGATGCTGGCGGCGAAGGCTTCCCAGCTGCCGCCATTGAGTCAATAAAAAATGGGGACGGGAGCGATTTTCCCAACCGTGTCGTCCGCATCGTCACCGACTCCCGAAAAATCGCTCCCGTCCCGATTTTTTACAGCCCCGTCTCGTGGAGATGCTGCGCGAGAATCCGCTCGAGTTCGGCGATCGTGCCTGGATGGTGGTGCACCTTCGTATGCTTGGCCGGCACGAGCACCTCGCTCACCACGCCCGGCAGCCGGGCGCTCGACACAGGCACGATACAATCGCCGCCGTCGCTGACGGGCGACTTGTGGGCGTTGCCAATGATGCTGTGCGTGGTCACCCAGCAGGGCACCCGCAGCCCGCGCAACGACTGCAGGATCAGGGAGTCGGGCTCGAGCACATCGACCGTCGTCGGCAGACTGCGTTCATAGTCCGGCCGGAATGATCCCGGATTGGCACCGACGATCTCGTCGTGGATCGCCTTCATCTCGGCAGGCTGCTGCACGGTGAGCGACGCTGCCCGGCCGACTCCGAGCGAGGCCAGCATCGAGCCGTTGTGCGGAGTGGCGATGAACACCACCCGCCTCACGAACGGCAGCGGGTGGAAGAAATAGGCCGGCGCCACCTGGCGGCGGAGATCGGGCCGCATCCGGATCTCCTCGAACGGCCGGCAGGCGACGGAATCCCAGATCGCCGTGCCGGACTCCACCACCTGGAGCTTCGCGTGAAGACCGCCCATGCTGTGGCCGACGAGCACCAGTGACTTGAGGGCGGGATCGGTGCCCTGCGGATCGAGCCGCCGCACGGCCGAGGTGAGTTCGCGACGGAGTTCCGCCGCCGACTGCAAAAACGAGGCGCCGGTCGGATAGTGGTAGAGCCAGGGCTCGAACCGGCGGTGAAAGGTAGGCCAAGCCCGCAGTTCATTGAGCATGTCGAACCACGTGCCCTCGTCGCTGGCCAGCCCGTGGATGAACACGACCGGAATCTTCCCGGGCTGGTGCGGCTGGAGAAATTCCAGCTTCGGCTGCGTGTCGCCCGCGCCGAAGGGCTGGATGAACCCCTGGATGGCGTTGGTCTTCGGAAGGCTCTCGAGCATGTCGAGAAGCGGTGCGGTGAGATCCGCGGCGAGTAGCGGACGGGCGGGGCCGATGTGCACCGCGGCAATGTCGATGGGGTTGGCCAGATCAAGGATGGCCGGCGCATGGTCGCGCGACAACGGGCCCGAGAATTTTTCCAGCGCATTTTCTTCGCCAGGCATCTGGAACCGCAGTACCGCGGTGGCGGCAATCGACTGCCGCGTCGGCGCGAAATCCCTCGACACGCTTCCTTCGGCACCGTTCGCCAACCGTACCGACACCGGGAGGCCGAACCCGCCGCGAACGTGCCGCCGCGAGATCCGCGTGTCGTCCGGGCGGCATGCCGCTTCGATCGACTCGATGCCGTCTGCTCCGACGGGCAACGACCGTGTCTGAATGGGCACGCAGACCGGATTCCACGTGGGGCCAACGATGAGCCCCTGCCCCGTGAGCCGGCGATGGCAGTGTGCGGATTCAAGCAACCCCTGCAATGCATCGGCGTAGATTTCCGAAGCCTCGCAGAGAATCTCCGGCGACCCAGGGCAGGTCCAGATGGCGTTCCACGCCTCCTCGCAGGCCGTGTAGTAGCCATCGACTGCGTGCCAGTCACATTTCTTGGCCAGTTCGCAGGATGAGGCGGCGAGTTCGCGGGCCCGGCGCAGGTGGCCCTCAGCGACCCGCTCCGGCGGCACTGCGGGAACCAGCGACATCTTTGGCGACGGGGCTGCCAGTCCCTCGGCGGCCAGCGCACGGCTCTGCCCCAGCACGACCGCCAGGCCGAGCACCGCGACCATGACCACGATCAGTTCGGCGCGAACGCCAGCACGAACGCTGATCACGCGATGCCCCCCTTGCCCGCTTCTATCGGCGGCAGAGGGGCCTGTTCGCCCTCTTCCTGGCACAACCGGTACACTCGTCGCAGTCTTCCCAGAATGCCTGCCGGCGTCAGGTTCTTGCTGCGGCGTGCTCTTCAGCCACGAGTTCCAGATCTGCGCTGAGATACTTCACGGCTGCCGAGGGCGCGAGGTTGAAGTAGACACGGCCCGCCGTGCACCAGCGAGTGCCATCGTAGGAGAATTCCGCCGTGGCGGCCCGCACATTCGAGACCGCCTCGACTTCTTCCATGCCGCCCCCTTCCACCGCCTCGAAGCTCACCTCGATCGCCACCAGCGCCTTCAGGCTTCGGTTGCGTCGGTCGCGGACATAGATCACGTCGTCGTCGAAGGCGACTTTCGTCCACATCAGGCCCCGTGGCTTGCCAGTGGCGGCTGCCCGGTCGATGAACTTGGCCTCCAACTGTTCCCGTTGCCGGTGGAAATCCCGTTGGATGCGGGCCAACTGCTCGGCCCGTCGCGCGGCACGGATCGGCCGCAGGGCCACGGCGATCGCCGTGCCGCCCAGGGCGGCAAGGGCTCCCGCAACGATGATCGACAGGATGTTGCCCACGGTCGGCGGTCCCAGAAGATGTTCACCAAGGAACTCACAAAGTGTACGGGCCACAGTCGGCCCGTCAAAACCGATTGTCGGCCGCGGCCGCGGCAAGGGCACACCGTGCGGGCCACGGCCGGTCTAAACCGCCCGAAAAACGTAGACTGCCGCAGCTTGTTCGCCGCGCACTCACCCGCTCCCCGTCGTCGTACCAGAATCGCATGAAGCCAAAAACAACGCGACAAACAACCCGACCACCAGCCCGGAGCTCCCGCCGAAAAGCCCCAGCCAAGCCTGTTGTCGCGCCGCGGCGTCGCAACTCCGGTCGGGTGGTGGGCGCCCACCAATCGATCGCCGGCGGACTGAGCCGGGCAGTAGAGAGAGCTGTGGAGACCGGCTGCCACTGCCTGCAGGTATTCACCCGCAACATCAACCGCTGGGATGTCTCCCCAATCGACGACGCCGCCGCGGAGGCCTTCAAGACTGCGGTCAAAGCGGCGGGGCTATCACTCGTGGTGGCCCACGATTCGTATCTGATCAATCCCGCGACTGCCGATCCAACGCTACGGAAGAAGTCGATCGATGGACTCGTGGTGGAACTCGAACGGGCCGCCCAACTCGACATTCCTTGGGTTGTGGCCCATCCCGGCGCCGCCGGCGAACAGCCACGCGGCGAGGCGGTGCAACGGGCCGCCGACGGCATCGCCTCGGCGCTCACACGCACCCGAAGCCTCTCATCCGGCATCCTCATCGAGACGACGGCCGGCCAGGGCTCCTGCCTCGGCGACTCCTTCGAGGAGATCGCGGCGATGCTGAAGACGATCGATGCGGCCGGCCACGCCGCCCGCGTGGCGGTCTGCCTCGACACGTGCCATGTGTTCGCCGCGGGCTACGGGCTGTCCCCCAGGAAGGAACTCGATCGCACGCTGGCCGAGTTCGATGCCGCTATCGGCCTCGACCGGCTGAAGGTGATCCATGCCAATGACTCGAAGCGGGAACGCGGCTCGCGGGTTGACCGCCATGAGTCGATCGGAATGGGAAAAATCGGTCCCGAGGCCTTCCGACTGATCATGAACCACCCAAAACTGGAGAAGATCCCGCTGATCCTTGAGACACCGAAGGAGGGCCCCAACGGAAAGCCGTGTCCCGATCAGGACCGTGGCAACCTCGCCACGCTGAGAGGATTCATGGCGGGCTGACCCGTCGTTGAAGAGGGACGGGCGGTCGAGTACCCTTGACCGGCTGGCGAAAGAGCCACTCCAGGCCTTTTTCCACGAAGTCGTCCGGTGCGGATCCGAGCGATACCGTCGGGTCGAAACCCGCGGTTGCCAGTCTTTTGTACGACTGCGTTGCCAATGCTGTCAGAACAGGCCAACGCCGAACCTGCTCCGGCGGTCGCGACACACCGCCGCCGTTCGTGGTGGCCCGCGGCCGTCTGGCTGGTGGTGGCCGCAGGGGCGGGCACGGCCTATTTTCGCGACCCTGGGATCGTGGAGCGGGCGGTTGCGTTGATCCGGCCCCAGCCCCTTCAGGCCAAGGCCACAACGCCGCGGGTGGTGCCGGTGACGGCTATCGCAGCCCGGCAGGCCGACCTCGATCTCTATCTCAACGGGCTCGGCGCGGTCGTCGCCGACAACACCGTCACGATCCGCAGTCGCGTGGAAGGCCAACTCCTCAAGGTGGCCTTCCGGGAGGGGCAGACCGTGGAGGCAGGAGATCTGCTCGCCGAGATCGATCCGCGGCCGTACGAAGTGCAGCTCACGCAGGCCGAAGGCGCGCTCGCCAGGGGCGAAGCCGCATTGCGGGCGGCGCAGCGGGACCTGGAGCGTTACCAGTCGCTCGCCGATCGCAAGCAGGTCACCGAGCAGCAGATCGATGCGCAGCGGACAATGGTGCAGCAGGCTGAGGCGGCGATCAAGATCGATCGGGGTGTCATCGACAACGTGAGGCTGCAACTCGACTACTGCCGCATCACGGCTCCCATCAGCGGGAGGATCGGCCTGAGACTGGTCGATCCCGGCAATATCGTCCGGGCCAACGACCCCGACGGACTGGCCGTCATAGCCCAGTTCCATCCGATCGCCGTCCTGTTCACCATCCCGCAGGACGAGATCGTGCGCGTGCAGCGGGCGCTCGCCGCCAGCGGGAAGCTCACCGTGGACGCCTACAACCGTGATTTCCGGACGAAGCTGGCCAGCGGGGCGCTGCTGGCCATCGACAATCAGGTCGATTCATCGACCGGGACCGTCAAAATCAAGGCCGTGTTTCCGAACGAAGACAACACGCTGTTTCCAAACCAATTCGTCAATGCGCGTCTGCTGGTGGAGACGATCCGCGGCGCGACCGTGATTCCGGTGGCCGCCGTGCAGCATGGGCCGAAATCGACGTTCGTCTACGTCGTGCAGCCCGATTCGACGGTGGAACTGCGGCCCGTCATCACCGGCGCATCCCAGGGCGA
Source organism: Pirellulales bacterium (assembly GCA_040397635.1). GTDB lineage: Bacteria > Planctomycetota > Planctomycetia > Pirellulales > UBA1268 > CAMCQY01. Next base: position 6,520 of record JBBAVO010000059.1, on the reverse strand, counting down.
CCAGGTGGCCATCGTCAGCGGACTCGTGCCGGACGAACTGGTCGTGACCACCGGCATCGACAAACTCAACAACAAGGCCAAGGTGGCTGTTCGCGGCGCCCCGGCCAAGACACCCGGCAAGGGCGCAGGCTGACTCCCTGCCTGCCCGGCGGATGTCGCGAGAGCCTGAACCATGAGCCTATCGCGTCCGTTCATCCTGAGGCCGGTGGCCACCGGCCTTCTGATGCTGGCCATCCTGCTGGCGGGCCTGGTCGCCTACCGCCAACTCCCCGTCTCGGCACTGCCTCAGGTCGATTACCCGACCATTCAGGTGCTCACGTTCTATCCTGGCGCCAGCCCTGACGTGATGGCCTCCTCGGTGACCGCGCCGCTCGAGCGGCAGTTCGGGCAGGTGCCCGGCCTGACGCAGATGACCTCCACGAGTTCGGAGGGCTGCTCGGTGATCACGCTGCGGTTCGACCTCAATCTGAACATCGACGTGGCCACCCAGCAGGTGCAGGCGGCGATCAACTCGGCGACGGCATTCCTGCCCCGCGACCTTCCCAACCCACCGATCTACACCAAGACCAACCCCGCCGACGCGCCGATCCTCACCCTCGCGCTGACCAGCGACACGCTGCCGCTGACGAAGGTGCAAGACCTCGCCGACACACGGCTGGCGCAGAAAATCTCGCAACTGTCGGGGGTGGGGCTGGTGGCCATTTCGGGCGGGCAGAAACCGGCCATCCGCATTCAGGCCAACCCCACAGCGCTGTCGAGCATGGGACTCAACCTCGAAAACCTGCGCACGGCACTCGTGCAGGCCAGCGTGAACCAGGCGAAGGGGAGCTTCGACGGCCGCCGGCAGGCCTACACGATCAGCGCCAACGACCAGCTGCTCACCAGCGACCAGTTTCGCGAGCTGATCATCGGCTACCGCAACGGCGCCCCGATCCAGCTCGCCGACGTGGCCCGCGTGATCGACGGCGCCGAGAACGTACGGCAGGCGGCCTGGATGAACGACGTGCCGGCGGTGATCGTCAACATCCACCGGCAGCCGGGGGCGAACATCATCGCCGTCGTTGACAGCATCAAGGCGCTGTTGCCGCAGCTGCAGGCATCGCTGCCGGCGGCCGTGTCGCTGCACGTGCTCACCGACCGCACGGTCACGATCCGGGCCAGCATCGAGGGCGTGCAGCATGAACTCCTGCTGACCATCGCGCTGGTCGTGTTCATCATCTTCCTGTTCCTGCGAAACGTCACCGCCACCCTCATTCCGGGCGTGGCCGTGCCGCTCTCGCTCGTGGGCACGTTCGCTGTGATGCAGGCGCTGGGATACAGCCTCAACAACCTCACGCTGATGGCCCTGACGATCTCGACGGGATTCGTCGTGGACGACGCGATCGTGATGATCGAAAACATCGTCCGCTACCTGGAACAGGGGGAGTCGCCGCTGGCCGCGGCCCTGAAAGGATCTGCCGAGATCGGCTTCACGATCGTCAGCCTCAGCGTGTCGCTGATCGCCGTGCTCATCCCGCTGCTGTTCATGGGCGACATCGTCGGGGAATTGTTCCGGGAATTCGCCGTCACCCTCAGCGTCACGATCATCGTCTCGGCCATCGTCTCCCTGACGCTCACGCCGATGATGTGTGCCACACTCCTGACGCACCACGAAACGGCACGGCGGGGCTGGCTCTATCGGGCCAGCGAGGCGGTGTTCGACGGGTTGCTGTGGGTCTACGCCGCCACGCTCGGATTCGTCCTACGGCATCAGGTGGCGACGATGGCCGTCGCAGTGATCACGATGATAGCGACAGCGCAGCTCTACGCCCTCGTGCCCAAGGGCTTCTTCCCGGTGCAGGACACGGGCGTGATCCTGGGCATCTCGGAGGCGAGGCAGAGCATCTCGTTCGACGAGATGGCGGTGCGGCAGCAGCAGCTCAACCGGGCGATCCTGGAGGATCCCGCCGTCGCGAGCCTGTCGAGCTTCATCGGCATCGACGGCATCAATACCACGGTCAACAGCGGCCGCATCCAGATCAACCTCACGCCCTTGGAGGAGCGGCGAATCTCAGCGACCGAACTCATCCGGCGGCTGCAGACACGGCTGGCCGGCGTGGAGGGGATCACGCTGTTCATGCAGCCCGTGCAGGACCTCTCGGTGGAGACCCGCGTGAGCCGCACGCAGTATCAATACAGCCTGGAGTCGCCCGACGACGACGAACTGGCGATGTGGGCGCCGCGGTTCGTGGAGCGTCTGCAATCGCTGCCCGAATTGAGCGACGTGACGAGTGACCAGCAGAACCAGGGACTCCAGACCCGCGTCGTGATCGACCGCGACACCGCCTCGCGGCTGGGGATCACGCCGCAGATGATCGACGACGCGCTCTACGACGCCTTCGGGCAGCGGCAGATCTCGATTCTCTACACGCAGCTCAATCAATACCGCGTGGTGCTCGAGGTGCAGCCCGAATACCGCAACAACCCCAGCGACATTGGGCAGATGTACGTCAGCGTGCCCAGCGGGGGCAACGCGGCGGGTGGCGACGGCACGGAGTCGGGGGCCGGCGAACGGAGCGGCAGCCGCGTGCCGCTGAGCGCCGTCACGCGGATTGAGGAGACGACCACGCCGCTGGCGGTCAACCATCAGGGACAGTTCCCCGTGGTGACGGTGTCGTTCAACCTCGCACCGGGAGCCTCGCTGGGGGCCGCGGTGCAGGCCATCGACGCGGCACGGACCACGATCGGTATGCCAGCTGGCATCCAGGCGGCGTTTCAGGGGACAGCAGCGGCGTTTCAGGCATCGCTCGACAACCAGCTGCTGCTCATTCTGGCGGCGATCGTCACGGTGTATATCGTGCTCGGCGTGCTCTACGAAAGCACGATCCATCCCGTGACGATCCTCTCGACGCTGCCGAGTGCCGGCGTGGGGGCCCTGCTGGCACTGCTGTTCTACCGGATGGAACTGAGCGTGATCGCGCTCATCGGCATCATCCTGCTGATCGGCATCGTGAAGAAGAACGCGATCATGATGATCGATTTCGCATTGGATGCGGAGCGCAACGGCATCGACGGCCGCCACGTGGGCCCGGCCGAGGCAATCCGGCAGGCCTGCCTGCTGCGGTTTCGACCGATCATGATGACCACGATGGCAGCACTCCTCGGCGCAGTGCCGCTGGCGATGGGCACCGGGGTGGGCTCGGAACTCCGGCGGCCGCTGGGTATCACGATCATCGGCGGGTTAATCTTGAGCCAGTTGCTCACGCTCTACACCACGCCCGTCACCTACCTGTGGTTCGACAGGCTCGGCCGTTGGTTCCGCCGGGAGTCCGCGTGATGCACTTCTCCGAGTGGTTCATCCGGCGACCGGTGGGCACGTCGCTGCTGGCGATCGCGATCACGCTCGCCGGCGCGATCTGCTACTTCCTGCTACCGGTGTCGCCGCTGCCCCAGGTGGAATATCCCACAGTGAGCGTCGGCGCCGGCCTTCCCGGTGCCAGCCCCGAGACGATGGCATCGGCCGTCGCCACTCCCCTGGAGCGGCAGTTCGGCCTGATCGCGGGCATCACCGAGATGACCTCCTCGAGCGCACTCGGCCAGACGGCGGTGACGCTGCAGTTCGACCTGAACCGCGACATCGATGCCGCCGTCCGCGACGTGCAGGCGGGAATCAATGCCGCCCGCGGCCGCCTGCCGGCGAATCTCCCCGGAAACCCCACCGCCTACAAGGTGAACCCAGCCGACGCGCCGATCATGATTCTCGTCATGACATCGCCGCTGCACAACCGACCTCAGCTGCAGGACGCAGCAGCCACGATCGTGCAGACAAAGCTCTCGCAGGTGCCGGGAGTGGGCCAGGTGACGATCAGCGGCGGCTCGTCTCCCGCCGTGCGGGTGAGCGTCAATCCGACCGTGCTCGAGCGGTTTGGGATCGGCCTCGACGTGGTGCGCGAGGCCGTGCAGAACGCCAACGCCAACCGCCCCAAGGGAATCATCGACGACGGCACGGCGTCGTGGTCGATCGCCACCACCGACCAGCTGTTCAAGGCCGACGAGTACCGGGAGATCATCGTGGCATTCCGCCGTGGGGCGCCCGTGCGGCTGGGCGACGTGGCCACGGTCACCGACTCCGTACAGGACACACGCGTGGCCGGCGTCTACAACGGGCAGCCGACGATCCTGGTGATCGTCTACCGGCAGCCCACCGCCAACATCATCCGCACGGTGGACAACGTCATGGCGCTCCTGCCGCAGCTGCGGGCGCAGATCCCCGCCGGCATGGAAATGACGATGCCGATGGACCGCACGGCGGCGATCCGGGCGAGTATTGCCGACGTGCAGCACACGCTGCTCCTGTCGGTGGCGTTGGTGGTGCTGGTGGTGTTCGTCTTTCTTCGGGACGTGCGTGCCACGCTCGTGCCCAGCGTGGCGGTGCCGGTGTCGCTGGTGAGCACCTTCGCCGCCATGCACTTCCTGGGCTACAGCCTCGACAACCTGTCGCTGATGGCGCTCACGATCGCCACCGGGTTCGTGGTGGACGACGCCATCGTGGTGTTGGAAAATATCGCGCGGTACCGCGAGGCCGGCTTGAAGCCGATGGCCGCGGCGGTCGCAGGAGCCCGGGAGATCGGCTTCACCGTACTGTCGATCAGCGTCTCGCTCGTGGCCGTGTTCATCCCGATCCTCTGCATGGGTGGCATCGTGGGGCGACTGTTCCGCGAGTTCGCCGTGACGCTCTCCGTGGCGATCGGGGTGTCGATGGTGGTGTCGCTGACACTCACGCCCATGATGTGCGCGTGGCTGCTGCGGCCCGCCTCGGCACAGGGGCGAGGCTGGGCAGACCGCTGGACCGAGCGGGTCCTCACGGCGATCACCGACTGGTATGCGCGGGCGCTGGCGGTGGTGATGCGGCATCCGCGGCTGACGATGGCTGTCAACCTCGCGACGATGGCGCTCACCGTCTATCTCTACGTGATCGTGCCGAAGGGATTCTTTCCGCAGCAGGACAACGGCCGCATCACCGCCACGCTCGACGCCGATCAGGACACGTCGTTTCAGACGATGAGCCGGCTTCTGACAGCGTTTTCCCTGGCGATTCACGAGGACCCGGCCGTGGCTGGCGTGACGGGATCGACGGGAGCCGCGACGGGCGGCAGCCCCAACACGGCGAGGATGTTCATCACGCTCAAGCCGAAGGAGGAACGCGGGCTCAGCGCCGAACGCGTGGTTGATCGCCTGCGGCAGTCGCTGGCATCCCTGCCCGGCGCGATGCTGGTGATGCAGCCGGTGCAGGATCTTCGCATCGGCGGCCGCCTCAGCAGCGCCCAGTATCAATACACCCTCCGGGCCGACACGCTCGGCGACCTCAACGCCTGGGGTCCGAAGCTGCTGGCCGCGATGCGGGGGCTGCCCGAACTGGTCGATGTGCGCAGCGACCAGCAGAATCGCGGACTGCAGGCGGGACTGATGATCGACCGTGACGAGGCCGCCCGATTCGGGGTTACGTTGCAGCAGATCGACGATGCGCTCTACGACGCCTTCGGGCAACGGTACGTCTCGATCATGTACCGACCGCGAGGCCAATACAGGGTGGTGATGGGGCTGGAGCCGGAGTTCCTCGAGGGGCCGGATTCGCTGCGATTTCTGCGGGTGACGGGCCGCGACGGGGCGCAGATTCCGCTCGATTCACTCTGCACGATCGCCCCCGCCAACGCCCCCTTGATGGTCAATCACACCGGCCAGTTTCCCTCGGCGACGGTGTCCTTCAATCTGGCGGCCGGGGTGTCGCTGGGCGAGGCGGTGGAGGCGGTGGAACAGGTCGTGGAGGATCTGGCGATGCCCGCCACCGTGCAGGGCCGTTTTGCCGGCACCGCGCAGATGTTCCGCGCCTCGCTCGTCGATCAGCCGCTCCTCATCCTCGCAGCGGTCATCGCGGTCTACATCGTGCTGGGAATTCTCTACGAGAGCTTCGTGCATCCGCTGACGATCCTCTCGACGATTCCCAGCGCCGGCCTGGGGGCGCTCGTGGCACTGCTCTGGTTCGGCAAAGAGCTGAACGTGATGTCGCTGATCGGCATCATCCTGCTGATCGGGATCGTGAAGAAAAACGCGATCATGATGATCGACTTCGCACTCGATGCCGAACGCACGCGAGGCCTGAAGGCCGCCGACGCCATCGTGGAGGCCTGCATCCTGCGGTTCCGTCCGATCACGATGACGACGCTCGCCGCCCTGTTCGGTGGACTGCCGCTGGCGCTCGGCACAGGCCCGGGCGCGGAGGTCCGTTGGCCGCTCGGGATCGCGATCGTGGGCGGGCTGATCGTGAGCCAGTGCCTGACGCTCTTCACGACGCCGGTAGTCTACCTCGCCCTCGACCAACTCCGGCGACGGGGCACGGAAATTGGGGACGGGAGCGATTTTTCCCAAAGCGTTTGATGCCGCTTCGGTCATGCGGCAGAAAAATCGCTCCCGTCCCCAATTTCCTTCACGGCTCGGGCGGGATCGTTCGCCCGTGCGGATCGCTGGCCTGCGTGCCGACCTC
>JBBAVO010000058.1:10037-14591 GCA_040397635.1 Pirellulales bacterium | reverse complement strand
GTGCGGACACTGCGGCCGGCCAACGACACGATCTCGTCGTCGTACCGGAGCCCGCGTTTCCAGGCATCGGACGATTCGAGGATGTCCGACACGACCACGCGGCCATCGGCACTGGTCGCCACCGTTGCACCCATCGTGGCATGGTCAACCAGACGCCCCGCCTTCAATAGTCCGAGAAAATGCCGCACCTGATTGGCCGAGATGGCGTAGCCCACGCCCACGTTGACGCGGCCGCGTTTTTCGAACGAAGCCCTGCCATTGACACCGATGATCCTGCCCTCGGCATCGAACAGGCCGCCACCGGAATTCCCCGGATTGATCGCCGCATCGACCTGCAGGCAGTCGGCATACTCGAGGATCGTGCCGGCGGGAAACTGGTAGCGTCTCATTCCCGATACGATGCCGGCGCTGATCGACGGCTGGAAGTCGGTCGCCAGCAGGAACGGGTTGCCGGCGGCGAAGCAGAAGTCACCCACCTCGACGTCGTCGCTGTCGGCCAGTTCGGCTGAGGGAAAGTCATCGCGTCCGAGGAGCTTGACCAGCGCGACGTCCCCCGTCGGGTCGAGGCCCACGAGCACGGCGTCGTAGAGCCGACCGTCGGCGAGCCCGCACTTCATCGCGATGCCCGCCGGCTGGACGACATGAAAATTGGTGAGGGCGTAGCCGTCGGGACTGATGAGCACACCCGAACCGCCCCCGGCCTCTCCCGCGAAGATCGCCACCGCCGCAGCCGACGCCCGCCGCATGACGTCGATCCGTTGCTGCTGGGCGCTCAGCACGGCAGCCGCGACGTCGCCGGCGTGAGTTGGCAACGTGGCAGCGGCCGCCATCACTCCCGACGCGACAAGCATCACGACAATTCGCTGGCAGGCCAACACCACCGCCGCGGTCCACCTGGCTGCCGAGGGTTGATCCAGAATCTGCCGCATGAACAGGATCTGCCGCATGAAAAGCCTTACCGCTCTCTTGTGTTGCTGTCTCGTGGTGCTGCCTAGCGCTCGATCACGGGATCGGTGAACCGCACGGCACCGCCGATGCCGCCCCCGGCCCCGAAATCAACGGTTACCGTGAGCCTTCTGCCCGCCGCCAGATCGACGTCAATCGGCACTCCCTCGCCGGCCGGCTCGCGGACCGGGTCACGATCGACATCGTCAGCGGCTGCACCGCCGCCAATCTGCCGCCGAAAGACTTCGCGGTCATCCACCGCGACAGCTACCGTCGTGACATCGGCGGCCTGATCACCTGCCAGGGCTGCGACAACGGTGCGAAACCGACGGCTGTCGGGGGGCAGTCGCCAGACCGACACAGTCCGCGGCCGCATCACGATTTCCGTCGCGGCAGCCCCTCCACCGATCCGCTTCGGTGCCGCGGATCGCGGAGTCATATCACCTCCTCCGGCGTCGATCGTCCGCGGCGAAAAAAATGCCGCCAGTGGGTCGTTTCGACCGGTATTGCGAACCAGCCCGCCGAACCATGGCTCCATCTCGACTTTCTCAGCCGTCAGGCTTGCGAGTCGCACGAGCCGTCCCGCGGCATAGTCCACCCCGATGAACATGGCGGCCGGCAGACGCATCTCGCCATCGACGACAAGGCCATCGGCCGACCACTCCATCCGGCTGGCCCGCACACCGCCGCCGGACACAGTCACGACCGCACGACCCGCCGCAGTCGTCGCGGCGGCCGGATCGCCACGCAGCCACTGCAGACCGATCACCTTCGAACGCTTGACGGGAATGGTCTCTTCTTCGAGTACCACGGTGACCGTGTCGGCCGACACGCCCGTGATCGCACACTCCACGAACTCATGGTTCTCTGCGGTGCCGACGACCACGAGGTCTTTTTCCGTCCCTTCTGGAATCGCCCCCTGCCACGGAGACTCAGCACCCACGGCGGCGACTTCCGTCTGCCATGCGATCGACCGCACGCGGGAGGCCGGCAGTTCGATCCGCCCCTCCGGCCGGATCAGCACCGCTGGCTGGGTGCCATCCCACGCGAAGTCGTCCCCGGACAGCGTGGAGCCGTCCACGAGTGTGAGCACGAGTTTGGGCCGGTACTCGGAAACTGCAGGCTGGTCGGCTGTGCGTCGCACCGCCCGGACTCGATCGCCGGCCAGCGACACACCGTCTCCGCGGCCGCCGGCTTGGTTGACCAGATGCACGCCCGCGGCATCGATCCGTGTCAGCAGGCCGGACGTCAGGCTGCCGTCCCCCTGCTCCACCTCGACGGAGAACGGGACAACCGGCGGAATGTCCGCCGCTCGCACCTCGACCATCACCGGCCAGAACGATACGACCAACCAGAAGAGTGTGATCGCCCGCATGGTCCGCACTACCGCTTCTCCTCGCCAGACGCCAGCCGTTTGAAATACTGTTCGATGGCCTCGCGATAGTGCGCCGGAAACTCCCGGCCGATCTGCTGCATCGCCTCCTCGCGCTTGTGGGGCGGCAGTTTCCCCCAACCGTCCGCGTCGCCGATGTCCCGCTTGGTAACCTCGCCGGGCCCCTTGCCGCCCGCGATGCGGCTGTCATCCATCGGCGTACCATTGCCGCTGCGACCGCCACCGCCGGCGCCGCTCGACGACTGGCTCTGTTGCTGCTGCTGTTGCTGTTCGATCTGCTTAATCATCTTGTCGAGCGAATCGATCACGCCATCCTGAACCGCCATTGTCTTCGGGCCGGCGCGGCCCAGATCGAGCCGGCGGGTGATGTCTCGCATGCGCCGCGCGATGTGGTCGAGCGACTCGTCCTCGAGCGCCGCGATGTCGGCCCGCAGCAGCCGGGCCACCCGTTCATATCGCACGGGGATCTCACCCGCGCGTTCCAGCAACCGGTCGAGCGATTCCACGGCGACATCCGCCTCCAGCAGCCAGTGCTGGCAGGCAGCGCGATGGAACAGCAGCGACGCCGGATCGACCGCGGTCGCCGGGTCGAGATCGGCCAGGAGGGCGAGCCCCTCGTCGAAACGATCACAACGGACGCGTTCTCTTCCCAGCCACAGCCGAACCGCATCCCGCTCGAAAACATCAGTGGCGGCATCGGCCAGCCAGCCCACATCGGCAGGGGCTGGTTCGACCGCCACACGTCCAGCGGCCGCGGTCCGGCGCAACGCCGCACACCGGGGATCGATCCGCGACAACGAGTCGATCACGTGATCAAGAAGGTCCACCCACTCATCGGCCGCCTGCTGCTCGGGCCAGGTGTCCCGGGCCGCGGCCACGTCAGCGACCGTTGCCGTGCCTGCAGCGACTTTCGCATCAAGCCATTCGATCACCCGCATCCGAACGTCGGCATAGGAGGGGATCGACCACGATGGTGGCCGTTCCAGATCGAGGTCGGGGGCGGTCGTCGCAGGCTGGCCGTGCATCGGAGCGGCTATCACGACCGAGCCCATCACTGCGATCCCAACAACGAGGGTTGCAACCGCGAGGATCACCGTCAGGAGGGCACGCAGAATCGGTCTCGGCTCCATGCGATTCTGGCCTCCATAAGGGATCGTCTTGCCGGCGATGCGGACGCAGGGAATCATACCCTCCCATCATATCCGCACGGTGCTGTCGGGGGAAAAAACGGGCTGGAGCAGCCCCCGAGATCGGTCGATCAAATGCTTTTTCGTGCCCGCGGCCCACCTTACTCTGTGCGGCCGGTGACAATGTCGTGGGCGGCCCGCTCGATCTTGCGCTGGCGTTCCGCCAGCCGCTCGAGCGCGTCGAGAAGTTCCGGCTCATCCGCCTGCTCGGTGCCGTCGGCCAGCAGTTTCGAAAACCGCTTCGTGCGGGAGTTCACCCGCATCTGCAGGGTGCGAATCATCTTCAGTTCGGCCAGCTTGTCTACCAGTGGCTGCTCGCCAGGCTCGGCAGGGCGCCCTCCCTGGTTGCCCTGCTGCCGCTCCTGCTGCTCCTGCTGGGCTTTCTCCAGCGCCGCCAGCATCTCCTCGAGGCTCGTGACGAGGTCTTGCAGGATGCCGCGGGTCGTGCCCCCAACGTCGCTCCGGGCCAAGCGGCTCGCCGCCTGGTTGGAGTCGTCGCGAACCTGTTCGAGCGCCTCTGGGATCGCCACGGCCGAACCGTCGTCCCGCACCAGCGTGAGGGCCTTGGTCGCATCGAGCCCGATGAGATTCTGCTCCCGCGACAGCCGCACTGCCTCCAATTGCCGCTCGCGATCTGCCTGCGATTGTTCCGCCGCCAGCTTCTCCGCGCCAGCGAGCACGGCCCTCTGCGCCCGCAGCATTGTCCGCAGCCGTGCTTCCAGCTGCACGAGCAGCCGCTCCACCTCCTCTTCCCGCATCTGCCGGAGGATCTCCTCGAGCTCTGCCCGGGCCGTCTCCAGCTCCTCGATCGCTTTTTCCTGCTCCTGCCGGGCATCCCGCCGCTTGGCCTCGTCGAGTTTTTCTTGCGCCTTCCGCATCCGTTGCTCGGCGGCGCCGAGCCGCTTCTTCGTGCGACGGGCACGCGAGGCATCGTCGTCGCCATCCTGTTTGCCAGCCTCCCCCGACTGCGGCTCTTCCTGCGGTGGCGAAGCTTCCTCGCCCTCCGCCGGCTCCTGCTCCGAACCACCC
>JBBAVO010000058.1:0-9937 GCA_040397635.1 Pirellulales bacterium | reverse complement strand
CCAGACTCCTTCCCAGACTCCTTCCCAGACTCCTTCCCAGACTCCTTCCCAGACTCCTTCCCAGACTTTCCATCCGCTGTCTCAGAGTCGGGCGACGGTTCCTTGTTTTCGCCGGCTGCTGGTGGCTGTTTGCCGTCGTCCTGTTTCGGCTCCATACGTTTGGCGAAGTTGCCGATGTCGCCGGCGAGGCCTCGGGTCTCCTCGGCGAGCGCGGCCTGTCGTTCGGCGAGCTGCGCCTCCCGCGCACCAGCCTCGGTCGATCCCTCCACATCCCGCTGCCTCGCGATCAGCTTGGCAATCCGCCCCAGAAATTGCCGTACCTCCTCCTTTTCGCTCGCCAGCCGCTTGTCGGTATCACCCGACTCCAGCAGCGTCAGCAGCTCGCGCAGCGTGTCGAGCGCATTGCTTTGGCTCGCGCCCGCCTTCAGCAACTGGCCCTTCTCCAGCAATTGCACGATCGTGTCGAGACGGTCGCCCATCTCCGCATCCCGCGCCTGTTCGAACACGCTCCGCAACAGTGCGGCCCGCCGGGGATCGCTGGGGGCCAACAGGTCAGCCAGCCGCAGGAATGTCTTTTCGAGATCGCGAAACTGCTGCGCCAGTTCCTGCTCGCGAGTGGCCAGGCCACTCCCCGTTGGCTTCGTCGCAGTCTCGTCTGCCGCGTACCCTGCTCCGCCCCACGCGGCCATCATCACAAGAAGGCACAGCGCGACCCTCAACCCGCCTCTCCCCACCACGAGGGCGGGCTCCCCGAACACCGAAGTGAGCATTTGGGCGCCTCGGCGCACCAGGCGCACCATCATCCCCGACGCATTCGCCGAGCCGCCCAGCGAACGGAGCGTGTTCGGGGAGCCCGCCCGGCGCGGCACCAAACCGGGCACGCAGGGCACGCTCAAAACTCGCCCGCAAGACGGACCCATGCGGCTGGTTAGCACCTGCGCATACGAGCCTTGAAACAGACTCACTCGGGAGACAGTTCTCATGGTCGCTCCAATGCCTCCCGGGCCCGTCGCTTCTGCTGCTCGAGTGTTTCGGCGCGGATCTGCTCCTGGGTGCGGATCATGCCCCGCAGCAGCTCCACCACTTCGTTGAACGACTCCAGTTCCATCATCTTATCGAGCACCGCCCGCATCCGGGCCAGAACGAGATCGGTCCGACGCACGAGTTCGTCGCGGCCCGTGCCCGCCCGGCAGGCCCTGGTCAACGCCGGGAGATCCTGCGTGGCGAGCGAGGATAGCGGCTCTGCGATCTGGGCGATGAGCCGCGCCTCCAGCTCCGGCGTGATCAACTGGTTGTTGTCGAACTCCAGCCGGATGCCACGGAAGGCTTCTGCCATTTCGGCGGTCTCGCCCGCGGCGCGGGAGCTGGCGTCACCGAGTCGGGCGGCGGCGGCGGCTGGATCGTCGCCGCCATCGGCGGCGGCGTCTCGAATCGGGGCGGCAAACCCATCGCGGGCCTGCGTCAGATCGGCCACGCAGCTCTCATAGCGTCGGCGGAGGATGATCTCACGGGCTTCGAGCATGGCCACGAGCGCTTCCGGGGCGACGACGTCGAGCGACCAGGCATCGCTCGTGCCGGCATTCGGCTCGCCGCCGAGCGTGCAGGTGTCTGTGGCGGTCACAGCCAGTTCCAGTTTGCGACCGACCGCGAGTCCGAGCGGCTCGAGTTGCACCACTTCCGCCGCCTCGGCGGGAAGTTCCACAACCGGGTCGCCAGCCCGTACCCGGGCCATCGGCAGCACGGTCTCGCCTCCGTCCGCCACCCGCAGCCGCACCGCCGCTCCTCCCAGCCCGTGGTCGTCGGAGATGGTGCCAACCAGCGGCACTCTGGCCCGCGGCGTGACCGCGGTCGAGATGCCACGCAAACGCATGGCGACCTGAGGCGGCTCGTCCGGAAGGGCGACGAGCGTGAATGTCACCGGCTCGCGGTTCACGAGGCCGTCGGTATCGGTGAATCGCACCACGATCGTGCGATCGGCATCGAGCGCCGCGATCCGGCCGACGATCCCGCGGCCCGTGGCCGCCGTCGCCCCGGCCACAGCCGGAGAGCCGGCGGCGGAGAACGTGGCCAACACCTCCTCTGCAGCTGAGCCGCCGCTCGCGACCGCCACCATTGTGGCCGCCGAAAGCGGCTTCGTGGATGTGCAGGCGATCTCCACCTGCGATCCACGCGGAATCTGCACGATCCGCGCCGGCGGCGATTCCCGTGGGCCGCTGCCGAGATAGGCGGGAGGCGTGGAGGTGATCAGCAGTTTTTCGAGCGCCGGTGGCTCGAGCACCTCGATCCTGAGATTACGGAGCCGGGCGTCGCCACCACGAATCTCCAGATCAAGGCTGTCGTTGACTGCCTTGAGCACGTGCCCAAACGCCTGTCCATCTGCCGAGACGCCGCCCCGCGATCCCATCCGGTCCACATGCCAGGTGCCGCGCAGCCCGCCGGCGGGCCGTTGCCCAAGGCCGCCGCTCGGCGCCGAACGCCACCTCAGATCGACTACCTCAGGCAGACGATCGCTCGCCTGAGCGTGCACGATCACGTCCACATCGCTGCCGCGTGCCACCTTCCGAACGCCACCGGGAAACTCGTCGATCGCCAGCCGTACCTGACGCGGCCAGGGCTCGTCTCCCAAGAGCGGCAGCCGGCGGACCCACAGGCTGGCGACCGCGGGCCGGGCCACCACCAGGCCTGCAATGGTCGCCGCTGCGGCGACCGCCGCAAAGCCGAGCATCGCCAGTTGTCGCCGGCGGAAGATCCGCTCCGGCCGGACCTGCCCCAGATGGGCGGTCGCTTCCGCAGCGGTGCGGGCGAGGAGTTCGGGATTGACGTCGGCAGGCGGCTGATCCGCCAGCTCGATCGTTGTTGACAGACTGTCTCGGAACGACGGATGGGACCGTTCCACGACGACTGCCAAGCTCGCATCACCAAGATCGGTGGACAGCCGCCCCAGCAGCTTTCGATACACGAGCACGCCGAGCCCGGCCGCCGTCAGGGCCAACAGACTCGCCCGCGCCCAACGTGGCGGCTCCACACACCAGTCGATCGCAAGCGACGCCCAGAAGAAGGCAACGGCGGCAAGACACAACCATGCCAACGACTCCACCCAGATCCAGCTGCGGGTTTGCCGCCGGAGCGACGCGAGCATTCTCTTCAAGGCCACCACATCGGCGGCAGCACCCCGCTGGCCCTCGGATGGGGAAGGCGGCGACGGTGGATCGATGACAAGCGTCACGGGATGGTCTCGGCGGGTGCGGATGCGTGCGGGACTGTGGGGATGTGGAAGAGTGGCCTGATGCTCACGCGAGCTTCACGAGTCGCCGCAGGATCCATTCCGTGCACAACAGGCCAACGCCCAGTGCGAGCAGGATGCCATTGAGCCGCTGTTTGAAGGCCCCGTCGGGAGAGCCAGTCTCGTACTCCCGCCGGGAACGATCCTTGATGCCGGCGGCGAGTGACTCCGATTCGACGGGCGTCCACGGCTGCGCGGCGAGAATGTGGGAAGAGCCCCCGGACGCCGCGGCGAGTTGTTCGAGCACGCCGCGATCGAGCCGCGGCCGTTCCAACTCCCGATCCGGCAGCCGCGCCTGAATGCGGCGCGACACCTTCTCGCCGCTCGCACCGGGCAGGTCAACATCGATCCGCCACGACCCATCACGGGTGGCCACGAACGTTCCCTGAAGCACGCCTGCCCGGTCTCGCTCGGCCACCAACGGCACCCGCAGCACCGTTCCATCCGGGCCCGCCACCCGACAGTCGGCAGGCACCGTCGAGTCGCCCTCGGGCACCACCAGACGAACCACCACCGTGGCCCCAACGGCAAACCGATCTCGGTCAACGAGCAGTCGTGCCCGCCGCGAGCCACGCAGGAGCCGCCCCTGCGATACGTGGCGGACCAACTGCGTGGCAAACCGCTCATAGAGGCTGTCGTCGAGAGATCGGAGCCGCCACATCTCGCCGCTCCCCATGAAGAAGACATTGCCAGAACCGTAGAATTGGCCGGCGAAGTAGATGGGGTTGGAGTCTGGCGCGGCCGCCGCACCGGGACGGGCAGCCCGCGCGTAGACCGTGGCACCGGGCTTCGGTCCCGCCGAATCGAAGCAGGAAAACACCCCCTTGAACTCACTCCAGACGGTCTGGCTGGCGATGCGGCTGGAGGCCAGCCAGAGAAACTCGGCATCGAGCCCATCGCGTGAAAAAATGAGTGGCAACGGCTCCTCACCCCCTGCGGCATCATCACCCGTCAGCCGGCCGGCCCGCCGCAGTTCCACTGGATGCAGGTTGCGAATCAGCGTGGTCTGAGAATCGGCGAGCCACGCGTCCATGAAAATACCGCCGGCCACGAAGACGAGCCCACCCGACTCCCGCGACACCCAGCGTTCGAGGCGGGCCTGGGCCGCGGCATCGAGCAGCCGCCAGTCGTAGTCGAAGGCCACGACCACGTCATATTCCGCCAACTCCTCGGCCGTGGCCGGAAACACGGGAAGGATGCGGCGGGCATCCTGCGAGCCACCCTTGCCCGCGGTCCCCAGCAGCACATCCACGGCGACGCTCTTGTCGCGTTCGAGAATATTCCGCATGAACTGGTATTCGCGGCTCGGACCACCCGCCATCAGCAGCACCTGCGTGACCCGGTCCACCACTTCGACCTCGGCCACCTGACGGTCGTCGGCGGGCGTGCGGTCCGCGGCAGGCGGAATCACCCGCACGGCCAGATCGCGACGGCCCGGCGTCTCCAGTCCCGGCACGTCAAACCTGACCGCAACGAGTTCACCGCCGGCGCCGAGGATGGCCTCGGCAGTGTCGATCACGCGGCCAGGTGCTGCGGCATTCTGCGGATCGCCCCCCGCGGCATCGGCGGCCGCCACTTCGGTGAGTTCCACACGCACCGTCTGGCCCGCCAATCCCTGCGACTGCAGGTAGGCGGTCACGGCGAAGCGGTCACCCGGAAAGACGCGGGCCGGCACGAGCACGTCGGCGACCCGCACGTTCGTCGGCAGTCGGTCGGACCCGATCCCCAGCGTGTGCACCGGCACGCCCGCCTTGCCGAGCGCCGCCACGGCTGCCGCGGGATCGACGCCAGCATTGTTGGCGCCGTCGGTCAGCACGATCACGCCGGCCAGCACGCCGGGCGGCTCCTGGTCGAGCACCCGGGCAAGCGCCTCACCGAGGCGGGTCTCGTAGCCACGGGCCGTCAGCCGTTCGGGCCAGTCGCTCACGGCTGGCGCTGGGTCGGCCGCAGCCGGCGATTCGCCGGACGCACTCGGAAGCGGCGCCGTGGTCGCGTTCGGCAGCACCACCAGCGGCTCCGCATCCGCATCGAACCTCCACAACGACACCTCGTGCCGCGGCGCGAGGGCCGTGAGCAGTCCGCCTTGACGCAACACGTGGATCGCCCGCTGCGACCGCGTATCGGCCTGCTCGTCAGCGGGTTGCTCGACGGACGGATCGCCAGTGGCAGCATCATCCCGCAGCGTCATGCTGGCACTGGAGTCAACGAGCACGGCCACCCGAGACGGAAACACAATCTCATGCTCGGCCGTCCGCTCGAAGTCGAGATAGGCGGCCGCCAACGCTGCCAACGCCCCCAGCCGCAAGGCCGCGAGCACAAGGCCCATGCCGCGAGGCAGTTCGGCCGCATCCCGGCGGTACATCCAGATCACGAAGACCGCAACGGCCGCCAGCCCCAGCACCAGAGCCGGCATCTGCCACCACTGCGAAAATCCGTCGATCAGCCCGCTGGTGATGCGGTGCTGCACCCGCTCCGAGGAGGCGAAGAGACACGGCAGCATCGACGGTGGTGGAAACACGGCGGAGGTGAATGAAGTCATGGGAATTCTGGCCAACGGCTCGTCAGGCGGCTGATTTTCCGCGGGCTGCGGCATGGTAACTGGCCGAATACGCCAGCAGCTGTTCGAGGATGAGAACGGCTGCAAGCAGGTACAGCAGCGGCTTGACCAGCGGCACTCCGGCCAGCGTGGTGGTGTCGGGCTCGAGTGACTCAGCTCGGTCATACTTGAATGCCACCCCCGCCAGCACGCGGTCCAGCCGTTCGCGGCCGATCCGCTCCAACTCGCCCTCGTCGGCGGCCACGTTCACGGCGAAGAGCCGCTCCCGCTCGGTGCCGTCAAGCCGCCGCCAGCGAGCCGTGTAGCCACCGGCCACCGACGTGTCGGCAAGGGTCGCCTCGAGCCCGCCGGCTGGCAACGCTACCGCCGTCTGATGCACGAGAGTTCCATCCGGCGGCACTGCGATATCGACCTCGATCTCGTCAACGGCCGCATCGAGCCTGACGGAGACGGACTCGCCCACCTCCAATGACTCCGCGCGGCGGCGCGTGCGGGCGAGATGGCTCTCCAGTTCCAGCATCACCACCACCCAGCTCGGATTGCCTCGCGCCCAGTTGTTCCACGTGGGGGCCGCCGTTGAGAGCACGGCCACGACCATGCCATCGCCGTACGGCCGCTCCACCACGAGCGGCCCGCCGCTCCGCAGCGAGAGCAGTCTCCGCAGCCCGCTGGTGGATGCCGGTTCGAAACCACGTTCCACCGCCATCGACCGCTCGATCCGCACGGCATCGAGCAACGGATTCCGCTGGCCGGACAGCACGGCGACGACCGGGTGCTCCTCGACGACGACATCAGGCGCCGCGGCGGCCCCGGCGGCATCGGGGAGCAGGTCCACAGGCCCTGCCAGTGGCACGGGGAAGAGCCCCTCGCCGCCGCGATGGAGCACGCGGTTGACGACCTCGGCCTTTGTGCGGGGTCCGGTGAAAAAGACCACGCCTCCGCCGGCTCGAGCAAAGGCCTCGAGCGCCGCGACCTCCGGCGGGTCGAGCCGTTCCACGTCGAGCAGCCAGATGCAGTCAAACGGCGCCAGATCGAGGGTCGTAAGGCTCCGCGGCGGCTCGATCCGCGGCCGCAGTCCCGTCGGCGCGCCCGCACCTGGAGCCAGTGCCGTGGCCACATAGAAGGCATCACCAGCGCGGCCGCCGCCGCTTGGATCACCGTCAATCAGCAGCACATCGACGCGATCAACCACATCGACCGCCATGGTTCGCGTATTGTCGTCGGCCACTGCATCAGCGGGGATCGTCGCCTCGACGAGGTGCGGGCCCGCCTTCGTGAAGCGGACATCAAACCGCTGCGTCCCCACGCCGCCAGCGGGGATTTCCGCGATCCGCACACCCGGCCGGCCCAGAGCATCCTCGCGGAGCTCAACCGCCACGTCGCGAACCGGTCGGTCGGAGTTGTTGCGGACCGCCACCTCCAGCGGCACGAGCACGCCGGTGGCGGGCACGCCCCCGGCCATCTCCAGCCGCTCCACCGTCAGGTTGCCCGGCTGCCGGCCATTGCCCCCTTCGGCGGCGCAGTCCACCAGCCGCACTTCGCACCCGGCGTCGGACAACTGCCGCAACAGGCCTGCCGTCTCGTCGGCGGCCTTCCAGTCCTTGAGGCGAAAATCGCTGATCAGCCAGACGACGTTGGCCGCCCCGGTGCCGCCGCCGAGCATTCCGGCGGCGGCAGCCACCGCCCCCCGCGGGCCGGACGCCGCCGCGGACGGAGACCGTCCGGCCAGGTCGTCGCGAACCTCCTGCACCAATCGCGGCGTCACCGGCTGCAGGCGGATGTCGAATCCTTGCTGGGCCGCCTGTGCCTCGACAGCCGTTCCCGCCGGCCGATCAGCGGCAGTCGATCCCTTCTCATCAAATGCCGAGAACCGGCCGATCGCCACCTCCTGCTGTCCCTGTGCAGCGGCCAGTTCGGCGCAGATTCGTTCCACCACCAGCCGACCGCGGTCGAAACAGCGTGTGTCACCGATGCGGCCTTCCGCCGACAGGTCGCCCATCGAATAGCTGTCGTCGAGCAGCACGACGTGCTCCGTCCGTGCGCCGCCAAGCATCCGTCCGAGCGCCGATTTCCACCGCGGCTGCGCCAAGGCCAGCACGATTCCGAGCACGGCCGCCACCCGCAACAGCAGCAGCAGGAGTTGCTTGAGGAGCACCTGCGTGCGGTACTTCCGCTGGCTGGCCAGCAGAAATTCCATGGCCGCCCACGGCACCTTGCGATGCCGCAGCAGATTGATGAGGTGGATGATGACCGGTGCCGCGACGAACGGCAGGCCCCACCAGAGGAGCGGCAGAAAATCAAATGTCGGCATGGCAGGCTGCTCTCCCCTAGACAGCCATGCTGGCGCGACGCGCGAGAAACTTCACCAACGCCGCATCGACCGGTTCGCCGGTGCGAATGAGGGAGTAGTCACATCTCACGGCCGCGGCCCGGGTGCGGACATCGGCGAGAAACGCCTCCACCGCCGCCAGGTAGCCGGCCCGCAAGCTGCGCGGGTTGCAGGCGAGGGCGTCGGGCAGTTCCAGCCCCTCGAACCGGGTCGGCCCCTCAAACGGAAAGTCGAGTTCGTCGTCATCCATCACATGAAGGAGCACGAGATCATGGCCGCGCTTCCGCAGGAGTTGCATCCCCTGGAACACGCCGTCGCGGTCGCCGAGCAGATCGGAGATCACCATCACCAGTCCCCGCCTCGGCAGCGTCTCGGCAAGCGATCTCAGCACCGGCATGAAGGCTGTCGGCCGGCCCGCACGGGGCGTCTCGAGCACCTCCACCACGCTCGCGAGGTGCGACCGCTTCGTCCGCGGCGGCACGCTTGCCCTGATCTTGTCGTCGAAGACGCTGCAGCCCACGGCGTCACCATGCGAGAGCGCAAGCCAAGCGAGGCTGGCCGCGAGCGTGGCGGCGTAGTCGTATTTCCCAAGCGGTCCCGAGGCATAGTTCATGCTGGCCGAACCGTCCACCAGGAGCGTGACGCGGAGGTTGGTCTCCTCTTCGAACTCCTTGACATAGAAGCGGTCCTGCCGTCCCCAGACCTTCCAATCGACGCGACGCAGGTCGTCGCCGCGGACATACTCCCGGTGCTGGAGAAACTCCACCGACTGCCCCTTGTAGGGGCTCTTGTGGAGGCCGGCGAGCACGCCCTCGACAACAGCACGCGCGCGCAGCTCCAGCCGCGCGATGCGGGCAATCGCCTCAGGATGCAAATATTGTCTGGAACCGGGCGTCACGGGTGAGTTCGTCCTCTCTGGCCGGGGTCGTCTCGATGATCCGCTGAATGATGCCGTCGGGCGTCACGCCCTCGCTCTCGGCCGCGAAGCCGACGACGATCCGGTGCCGCAGCACGGGGCTGGCGAGTGCCTGGATGTCTTCCACCGCCACATGGCTGCGGCCCTGCAGGAGCGCACGTGCCTTGGCGCCGATGATCAGGAACTGCACGGCCCGCGGCCCCGCGCCCCATGAGAGCTGGTCACTGACAAAGTCGGGGGTTCCCTTCTCGCCCGCACGGGTCTGCCTGACGAGCGCCAACGCATACCGCACGAGATGGTCGCTCACCGGCACGCCCCGCACGGCCTGCTGCAGGCCGATGATGTCGGCCGCCGAGAGCACCGGCTGGGCATCTTCGGCGGGCAGGCCAGTCGTCCGACGGGCGATCTCGAATTCCTCCTGGAACGTCGGATAGCGGACGAACACCTTGAACATGAATCGATCCTGCTGCGCCTCGGGCAGCGGATAGGTGCCCTCCTGCTCGATCGGGTTCTGCGTGGCCAACACGAAGAAGGGATCGACCAGACGGTGCCGCACGCGGCCGACGCTCACCTGCCGCTCCTGCATCGCCTCCAAGAGCGCCGCCTGTGTCTTGGGCGGCGTGCGATTGATCTCGTCGGCGAGCACCACGTTGGCAAACAGCGGCCCTTCGAGAAACCGCAACTGTCGTGTACCCGTCGCCTTGTCCTCCTCGAGCACATCGGTGCCGATGATGTCGGCCGGCATCAGGTCGGGAGTGAACTGAATGCGACTGAAGGAGAGGTCGAGGCTCTTGGCAAGCGTGCTGACGAGGAGCGTCTTGGCGAGGCCGGGCACGCCCTCGAGCAGGCAGT
>JBBAVO010000057.1:12798-14595 GCA_040397635.1 Pirellulales bacterium | reverse complement strand
CCAGTTCACCGGCAAACTCCGCATAGCGGGGCTGCGTGAGCCAGTCTCGCATCGTACGGGCGGAGTGGTCGGTGATCGTGCCGGCCGCGTGGGCGGCATCGATGGCGGCGAGACGGGCTGCGAGCGAGGTGCCTGGGGCGGTGGACATGGTAGGAGACTCCGGCCGGCGTTGCGGAAAGTTCGAGATGACAACGTGCGTGCTGAATCCAGTCGATGAACTGCGTGCTGAATTCCGTCGGCGGTTTTATACTCCTGGCCCTCTCAAGATCGCCACCTCGCATCCAGCATAGGCAGACTTCATGGGTGACTCCGGTAACGACCAGCTCATCGTCAGCGTCTCCGGGCTTCGTGGCATCGTGGGCGGCAGCCTCACGCCGGAGGTGGCCGTTCGCTATGTCGCAGCCTTCGCCGCGACGCTGCCGCCCGGGCCGATTGTGATCGGCCGCGACGGCCGCACCTCCGGGCCTTTTTTGGCAGCCGCTATAACAGAACACCTCACGCGGGCGGGCCGCGACGTGATCGACTGCGGGATCGCAGCCACGCCGACCGTGGGGATCGTCGTGCGAAAGGAGCGGGCCGCCGGCGGCATCCAGATCTCCGCCAGCCACAACCCCGCTCCCTACAACGGACTCAAGCTTTTTTCCTCGGAAGGCCGCGTGCTCCCGGCAGCCGCCGGCGCCGTGGTGCTCGAGGGATTTCGGACGCCATGCTCCCCGGTAGACGGGGCTGGAAGTCAGTCCGCGCAGGCAGGCACCGTTCGCCAGGTCGATGGCGGGCCGGCCCACATCGCACTCGTCGCGAAGACGGTGGACGTGGAGGCGATCCGCCGCTGCCGGCCACGGGTCTGGCTCGACGCGGGCCACGGTGCGGGCAGCCGCGTGGCCCGGCCGCTGCTTGCGCATCTCGGCTGCGAGGTCGTGATCGAGGGGGGCGAACCCGACGGCCTCTTCGAGCACATGCCAGAGCCGACGTCCGACAACCTCGCCGACATGCTCCCCCGGATACGCCTCGCGCAGGCTGACATTGGCTTCTTCCAGGATCCCGACGCCGATCGGCTGGCGATCGCCACGGCCGAGGGGCGATACATCGGCGAGGAGGCGACGCTCGCTCTGGCCGTCGAGGCGGTGCTTGCGAAGGCCCCACCGGCGAAAGGCTCGGGGCCGATCGTGGTCAACTGCTCGACGAGCCAGATGGCAGCGGTGATCACCGCGCGGCACGGCGCGGCATGTCATGTCTCGGCGGTGGGTGAGGCGAACGTCGTCGATGCAATGCTTGCCCGCGGTGCCATGCTCGGTGGCGAAGGGAACGGTGGCGTGATCGACCCGCGGGTGGTGCTCGTCCGCGACAGCTTCGTGGCGATGGCCCTCGTGCTCGAGCGGATGTGCACGGCTGGGGGAGACGATCATGGTCTCGTGAGCATCGACAGCCTGGCACGCGGGCTCCCGCAACTGGTTATGAAGAAGACGAAGGTCGATCTCTCACCGGAACTGCAGGGGCCTGCGCTGGCGACAGCGCTTGAACGCATCGAACGGGCATTTCCGACAGCGCGGGCGAGCCGGCTCGACGGCCTGCGGCTCGACTGGGAGGGCGGCTGGCTGCTTGTGAGGGCCAGCAACACCGAACCGATCGTGCGGATCGTGGCCGAGGCGGCCGACTCGGTCGCGGTGGACGAAGCGATTCAGAGGGCGACGTCCGCGCTCCTGGGCGGGTAAGGCCACCCGCACTTCCCTTGCTTGCGCTGCGGGCTTGGATGGCGGGGGCTTGGATGGAGATTACTGTCGCACGAGCACTCGCGAG
>JBBAVO010000057.1:11354-12698 GCA_040397635.1 Pirellulales bacterium | reverse complement strand
GGGCTTGGATGGCGGGGGCTTGGATGGAGATTACTGTCGCACGAGCACTCGCGAGCCAGGGCCGAGAATGTCGGCGAGCTCGGCGATGTCGCGGTCGGCGACGATCAGACTCGTGCCCGGAATGGAGTCTTCGGAGACGGTGGCCGGATCGGCGACGCTTTCGATGGCCAGGCCATCCGCCAGCCCGATCAACTTCGACCCGGGCTGCGCCCAGGCCACCTGCGTGGCTGGGCCGGTCTGTTCCGCCGGCGCATCACCCGGTTCAACCGCGACGACGGGCACAGCCGAGCCGACCCGTTCGCGGATCTGCCTGCCCACCACCACGGGGAAACTGCCGGCATAGTTGCCGCCCACCTGCAGACTGAGCCGCCGGCGCGACACGCTCACCACGGCGTCGAAGGGACCACGGACGAGCTTGAGCGTCTCTCCCGGTACGAGTCGCGCCGGATCGGGCACGCCGTTGATCTTGGCGAGCAGTTGCCACGGCACTGCCAGCGGGGCGGCTATTGAGAGCAGCGTCTCGCCCTGCTGAACGACGTATGGCGGCAGCAGCAGGTCTTGCTGCGAGTAGATCACCGTGCCGGCCAACTGTCCGAGGAGGTCCTCCAGGCGCTGACTCTCCTCGAGGCCGAGCGACGGATCGTCATGCCAGGTTGACAGTACTGCCAGCGCCTCGGCGTAGCGGCCGGCAGCCAGCTTGTCGTGGGCATCGGCCCACGCCGACGCGAAGGCTGCCGATGGCGGTGCGTCCCCGCCGAAGCTGGGAGCCGGTGGTGCCTGCGGTGAGGATGGCGGAGCAAATGCTGATGCTGGCGGAGCGCCGCTGCCAACAGCCCGTGGTGAGGTGAACTCGGCCATGCCGGCCGGGTCGGCCAGCGGCGGCGGCGCGGAAACAGCGCTCAGGTAGGTGGGCGCTCCATCGGCGGGAGCGGGCGGTGCTGCCACCGCCGGTGCCGCCGGTGGCAGGCCGGTGGGGCTGGTGAATGAGGTGCTGGGGAATGGCGTGGCCCCTGCCTGGAGCTGGGGCGTGGCTGCGGTCGCCGCTGCCGATACGGCCGGAATATCGACCTGCGGCGCAAACGCGGGAGCCGACGCCAGATCGGCCCTCACGGGCTCCGCGGGCGTGCCTTGTGTGCCACCGGGGCCCTTGTTGACGACCGACCAAGCGCCATACAGGATCGTGCCCAACAGCACGAGCACCACCAACGGCTTGAGCGAATCGCTCGAGTCGGTGTCGCGATCACGGCGGGAGTGGCCCTTTGACCGGCTGGCCATGGCAGTGGGTTCCAGGTGGACACCGGGGCCGCTGCCGTATCCGAACGTCAGCAACTGCCGGGAAAGCGG
>JBBAVO010000057.1:8916-11254 GCA_040397635.1 Pirellulales bacterium | reverse complement strand
GGTGGACACCGGGGCCGCTGCCGTATCCGAACGTCAGCAACTGCCGGGAAAGCGGTGGGGAGGGTAAAGACCGACCCGGATCGGTGCCAGATCGCTTCGCCGCGAAAAACAACGCTTCCCGTGAGGCCTGGAAGTGAGGCCTGGAAAAACTCGGGAGTCCGGGGGGCAGTGCCGGCATCGCCACCAGCGGGGGGTTCCGCGTATAGTCTGTTCTGACGTGGTTGAACCACGGAAGAGACCCCGCACGGTGGCGGCCCTGCGGGAGAGGAGTTTTTCATGCGTTCCCAGCACGTGGACCAAAAACGGGTCCGCGATGTCGTCGCGGTGGTGCTTGCCGGTGGCAAAGGGGCACGGCTCGAACCGCTGACGCGCGACCGCGCCAAGCCCGCGGTGCCGTTCGGCGGCAACTACCGCATCGTCGACTTCGCGTTGTCGAACTGTCTCAACAGCGGACTGCGCCGCGTGCTCATGCTCACGCAATACAAGGCCATCAGCCTCGATCGCCACATCAACGTCGGCTGGCACCGCTTCTTCTGTCGGGAACTCGGTGAGTTTCTCGACGTGCTGCCTCCCCAGCAACGGGTGGACGAGAACTGGTACCTCGGCACGGCCGATGCCGTGTATCAGAACATCTACTCACTCGAGATGGCGGCTCCCCGGCTGGTGGTCGTGCTCGCCGGCGACCACATCTACAAGATGAACTATCAGTCGCTCATCAACGCGCACGAGGACAGCGGTGCCGACGTGACCATCGGCGCGCTGCCCGTGCCCCGGGAGGCGGCCGGTGAGTTCGGCACGATGGAGGTTGACGGGGCGGGCCGCGTGAGGGCCTTCCGCGAGAAGGTCGCCGATCCACCCACGATCCCGGGGAACGACAGCATGTGCCTGGCCTCGATGGGCATCTATTGCTTCTCGGCGCCGTTTCTTCTGGAGCGGCTCAAGGAGGATGCCCACGACCGCGCGAGCCGGCACGACTTCGGTCACGATGTGCTGCCCGCCGTGATCGACTCCCATGGTGTGCATGCCTTCCCGTTTCGCGACGAGAACAGGAAGCGCGACGCCTACTGGCGGGATGTCGGCACGATCGACGCCTACTTCGAGGCCAACATGGATCTCATCGACGTCGATCCGCAACTCAACCTCTACGACGAGCAGTGGCCGATCCGTACGCAGTATCCGTCCTATCCCCCGCCGAAGTTCGTCTTCGCCGGCGAAGGGCCGGACGCCCGCCGCGGCGAGGCCACCGACAGCCTCGTCTGTCCGGGGGCGATCATCTCCGGCGGCCGGGTCACCCGATCGATCATCGGCCCAGGCGTGCGGGTGAACAGCTTTGCCTGGGTCGAGGAGAGCATCCTCTTTGAAGGGGTGGACATCGGCCGCCACGCCCGGGTGCGTCGTGCCATCATCGACAAGGGCGTCCGGGTCCCGCCCGGCATGTCGATTGGCTTTGACCACGCGGAGGATGCCGCCCGGGGGTTGACGGTTTCGCCGCAAGGCGTGACCGTGGTAGCCAAAGGGCAGATGCTGACAGCCGATCCCCTCGCCTCCACCGCCGACTAATCCTGCCCGCCTCGACCACCGCCATGCCCAAACGCAATCTCTTCGTGCTGCTGATGATGATCGTCACCGCGGTGGTGGCCTGGCTGGCCCGCGACCGCGCCGGCCACGGTCGGCGGTTTGCCGAGGTGCTCGGCGCGATCGACCGCGCGTATCTCGAGCCTGTGGATCAGCAGAGCCTGTTCGATGCGGCGATGGAGGGGGTGTTTTCCAGACTCGACGAGCATTCCGCCTTCGTTGTCGGCGACCGCCGGGACGAACTGGAGAGTCTGCTTGATCAGGAATTCGGCGGCGTAGGCGTGGAGCTGACGAGGGCGGAATCCCACCGTGGCATCACGGTCGTGAGTCCCGTGCTTGGCTCGCCAGCATGGCATGCCGGCATCGCCGCAGGCGACCGCATCCTGGCCATCGATGGAATGTCCACGCTGCAGATGCCGCTCGTGGAGGCGTTTCGACGTCTGCGGGGCCAGCCCGGTGCACCGGTGCTCCTGTCCGTCGCATCACGACGGACGGCGTCGGCAGAGGACGAGGCGGTTGATGGTCCGGCTCGCGACGTCGCGCTGGTGCGGGAGGTGGTCAAGACAGAGAGCGTGCTGGGCGACCGGCGCCGCCAGGACGGCTCGTGGGAGTGGATGATCGAAGGCGAGCCTGCAACGGCGATCGTTCGGATCACCAGCTTCGGCGAGCGCACCGCCGACGAACTCAACCGCGCCGTGGAAGCAATCACAAGCCGCATGGCCGATGCCAAAGAGCAGGCTGAGCAGCAGCCAGATCGTGAGCA
>JBBAVO010000057.1:0-8816 GCA_040397635.1 Pirellulales bacterium | reverse complement strand
AGCGAAGCAGCAGGGTGGAGCGAAGCAGCAGGGCTCCAGTGGCGTGCTGATCTTAGACCTCCGCGGCAATGCGGGTGGACTGCTCTCGGCCGCGGTGGACGTCTGCGATGTTTTTCTCGACGATGGCGTGATCGTCTCGACCAAAGGTCGCGCCGTAGGCGGACGAAGCGGTGGTGACGGCGGACCATCCGGCGATGACGCCGCGGCCCTCGACGTGCGGCGGGCCACTCGTGGTGCCGCCCTCGGCGACGTTCCCATGGCCGTGCTGGTGGACGGGCTCACCGCCAGCGCGGCAGAGGTGGTAGCCGCCTGCCTGCAGGACCACGGCCGGGCGATCGTGGTGGGCAACCGCTCGTTCGGCAAAGGCACCGTCCAATCGATCATGCCGCTGTCGGACGGCAGCGGCCTGCTGAAGCTCACCACGTCGGAGTATCTGCGTCCCAGTCGCATGAACATCCACCGGCGGAGCAACGACGATGAGAGCGATGCGGATTGGGGTGTGAGCCCCGACCGCGGCTGTGAGCTCACTCCCACCGGCAGGCAGGTCGAGGCCTTGCAGGCATGGCGGCGGATGCGTGACGTGGTGCCGCCGAAGGGTGGAATGACCGCGCCGACGCAGCCAGAGTCGCAGGCATCGCAGCCGCGACGGGTGGACCCGGTGCTGGCGAAGGCGGTTGACGCGATTCGCAATCGGGACTGAGCGGAATCTACATCACCGCGCGAATCTCGGCGGCGAGAAAGAAACTGCCGGCCACGCAGATCAGACCGCGGGGCGTGGCCAGTGATCGTGCCAGCCGCAGTGCCTCCGCCGGCGCCGTCGCGACCTGCGGCGAGGGGAGGCCCGCACAACGGCAGGCCTCCACCAGCTGCGGCACCGTCGCTGCCCGAGGGTTGGTGGCGTAGCGGGTGAGCACAACGTGGTCGAAGCGGTTCCGCGCCACCGCCAGCATCTCGGCGATCTGTTTGTCAGCGCTGGCAGCGAAGAGGAGCACCGTCGGACGAAAAACGCGTGTCGCCGGCGTGAGCGTCGCCACGAGCGATTCCATCGAGGCGACATTGTGCGCGGCATCGAGGATGACGAGCGGACGTTCGCCGATCCGTTCGATTCTCGCCGGCAGGCTGACCGTGCGCAGCCCTTTCGCCACCGCCCGGTCGCTCACGCGAATGCCTCTCGCATCGAGGCTGCGGGCGGCCATCACCACCACCGCCGCGTTGATCGCCTGATGCGCGCCCCGCATGGCCAGCGGGAAGACTCGCGGCTCGACAGTCTGCTCGCCGGCGAGCGTCACCGCGACGCGGCCGGGAGCGAGCGGATCGGCGTCCGAATCACTCGTATCTGCGGGAAGATATCTGGCCTCAAAATCTCGTCCCAGCTGCACGAGCCGCGCACGGCGATGGGCTGCGGTGCATTCGATGACCCGCCGGGCCTCGGGGTGGATGGCAGCTGAGATCACCGGACAGCCACGCTTGATGATGCCGGCCTTCTCCGTGGCGATCTGGCCGACGGTGGAGCCGAGCAGATGCATGTGGTCGAGGCTAATGCTCGTGATGATCGACAGCACCGGCTGTGAAACGTTCGTGGCATCGAGTCGGCCCCCCAGCCCGGTCTCGAGCACGGCGAGATCGACGCGGGCCCGGGCAAAATGCACGAACGCCACCGCTGTCAGCACCTCGAACCAGGTTGGGCCACTTCCACCTCGCCGGCTGGCGGCGCGGTCCATCTGTTCGACGGCCGGGATGACGACGTTGAACGCACGCACGAGGTCGGCGGTGGAAATCGACCGGCCGCCGATGCAGATCCGTTCCTCGAGGGCATCGACATGCGGCGACATGTAGCGGCCCACCCGGTGACCGGCCGCCTGGAGCACCGCGGCCAGCATGGCGACGGTCGAGCCTTTTCCTTTGGTGCCCGCCACGTGCACGACAGGAAAACGGTGGTGCGGATTGCCGATGGCCGCCAGGAGCCGCCGCACCCGCGTGAGCCCGAACGTGCCGGGGGCCGCGGAGGCGGGCACCGCCCTTTCAAAATTGATCCGACGATCCAGCCATGCCAGCGCCGATGCCCGTGTGTGCTGCTGTCTGCGTGAACCGGGCATCTTTCTCAGACTTCCACGACGACGGTGTGTGTGCGGCGGTCGGACCGGGGCCGCGGGGGCTTGTAAGTCGGTGCGTGCCCGGGCGTTTTGCGGGTGGCACGCGACCTGCGAGTGTACCGTTGGAGAAGCTGCGACGGGCGATCCTGTCGCTTGCGCTCAGGGCTTTTATGCGTGATTTCGCCCCCGCTCCCCATAGAAGCCCCCGGCGTAAGCCGGGGGATCTGCATGCGTCTCCGGGGCCGTGTCGCCGGCAAAGCGGGCTTGACCTCCGGCCAGCGTTTCCAGACCCTCCCATCCAAGGACCTTCTCGGCCGTTTTCCGCCTGCGTATTGGCGTCTGCTTCATGGTGTCGTCGCCCTTCAGATTGAGCCTGACAGTCGTGCCAGCGCCGTTCCGCGGCGTGGCTGGCTGGCGTTGCGTCATCGTGCTCTGCGTGGCGGTCCTGGCCAGAACCGGCCTCTCGCAGGAACTGCTGCCAACGCTGAATGAATCGACCCCGATCAGTCAGCCGCCAAGCCCGCCTCTCGGAGAGTCATCGGGAGAGCCGCTTTCAGGACGGCCTGCTGATGCCGACAACGCTCTCCCCGCCGTCGGCGAGCCACCCCCGATGTACATCGCCGATCCGCTCAACGCCGCCGGCTTCGCGGGCATCCCCGTCGGTGACGCCGCCGACATGCTGCCGAACTGGCCCCGCTGGTTCGCCGGTGCCAGCGGATTGGTGATGACTCGCACGCTTCCCGCGGGCACGGCCACGATGCTTCCGACAGGCGGCGTACAACTCACGACCAGCAATGCCGCTGCCACCTGGCCCGGTGGCCTCGACCTGCACGTGGGCCGCTGGTTCGGTCCGCGTCAGCAGCATGCCGTCGAGTTCATCTACTGGGGCGTCTACGGCATCGGCTCGTCGGCGACCGCCATGGCGAGTCCGGCGACGATCGACGCCGTCCCGCAGGCGGTCGGCGTGATGGTTGGGAGCACGCCCGCCTCAGCGTATCTCACCAACTCCGCGGCGCAGACCATCAGCCGCTCCGATCTCATCAACGACGTCGAGATCAACTGGCTCTACTCGCTCTGGGAGCGGCCCGAGTTTCTCTCGCAGGATCCGGCCACTCCAAGCCGCAGGATCAATCTTATGTGGCTGGCTGGGTTTCGGTTCTTCCAACTCGAGGACGTGCTCACGCAGACGAGCTTTCCCGGTGGCGGCGCGCCAGGCACACTCGACCTTGGCGTGGCTACCAACAACAATCTCTACGGTGCGCAGGTGGGGGCGAAGTTCGACTGGCGGTTCCTCCCCCAGGTTCGCTTCTCCTCGGTGCCGAAGTTCATGATCGCCGGCAACTCGATCACGAACACCACGACGCTGGCCACCGGTGCCGGCACACAGGCCGTCTTCGCCTCTGGCGCTCCAGTCAACGTTCACTCCACGCTCGGCGTGTTTTCATGGCTGGGATCGGTTGACACTGGCGTGGCCTGGGACGTCACCGACCGCTGGAGCCTGTCGCTGGGCTACCGTGTGGTGGGCGTGGGCAATATCGCCCAGGCCGATGGCCAATGGCCGCCCGTGATCACCGGCCCGGCGAGCGTCTCCGGGATCGACGCCGGATCGAGCACGATCATCCACGGCGGCTTCGCGGGCTTCGAAGGCCGGTATTGATTCCACGGGTCAATTCGACCAGTAGATCCATTCGTCGGTCTCGGCTACCGGTCGGCCCAGCGGCTTGTCGATCAACACCGGCACTTCGATCAGCGCCGGCCAGAGCGGCTTCGCCTGTTCGGCGTTGATCCTCGCCAGGGCGGCAGCCAACTCGGCCGCCTTGGCCGGGTTTGCGGCCGAACGGTCCTGCTGCTCGGTCGGATCGTCGGCGAGGTTGTAGAGCCACTGCTTTCGGCGGGTGTCGTCAACCTGCAGTTTCCAGTCGCCCATGCGGATCGCCCGGTAGTTCCCACTCCGCCAGTAGAGTGCCTCGTGCGGCCGCCCCGTGGCGGTTTTGTCAACGAACGGCAGCAGGTTTGTGCCGTCGATGATGCGATCGTCGGGGAGCGTAGCGCCGGCGGCGGCCGCCGCCGTCGCGTAGATGTCGAAGTGCGTCACGGGCTCGGCCACATGCTCCCCCTTTGGCAGTCGCCCAGGCCACCGCATGAAGAACGGCACCCGCAGACCACCCTCGAAAAACGTCGCCTTCCAGCCGCGGTACGGCTTGTTGAGATCGTTGAGCCCGAGGTAATTCGCACCGCCGTTGTCGCTCGTGAAGATCACGAGCGTGTCGTTCTCGAGCCCCTGCTCCCGGAGGGCGTCCAGCACGCGGCCGACGTTGCGGTCAAGATTGCGAATCATGGCCGCATACACCCGAAGCGAATGGCTGCCAATCTCCGGCAGGGCGTCGTAGTCGGCCTTCGTGGCCTGCAGCGGTGAGTGGGGGGCGTTGTAGGCCAGATACATGAAGAACGGGCGATTGCGATTGGCCTCGATCGCATCGATCGCCTGGTTCGTGAGGTAGTCGGTCATGTAACCGTCGGTCTTGAACACGGGACCGCCGTTGAACCGCACGCCGCTCGGCTGCGCCGCCCAGAGAAAGCGGTCAACCGGATCGAATGCATTCGTCGCGTTGACGACATTCGCGCTCTTTGGGTCGTCATACATCGAGCCCCCTGCCAGGAATCCCAGGCTTTCGTGGAAGCCGTGCCGTTCTGGATGGAATTCCTTGGTTTCGCCCAGGTGCCACTTGCCCAGGTGCATCGTGTGGTAGCCCGCTTCCGCCAACAGTTTCGCGATCGTGATCTCACTCGTCGGCAGGCCTTGCGTTGTGAACGCTGGCACGTCTTTTTCACGCTCGTGGTGGTAGATGGCGTCGTGGAAGGGATTGCCCATGTTCATCGCCACCACGCGGGCGAAATTGATCGGGGCACTGGTGAACTCAAACCCGAAACGGGTCGGATAGCGGCCGGTCATCAAGGCTGCCCGTGATGGTGAGCAGGTGGCGTTGCCGGCATAGGCCATCGGAAAGTTCACGCCATCACGCCCGATCGAGTCGATCTGTGGCGTGGGGACTGCGCCGCCCGCCACTCCGCCGCCGTTGAAGGTGATGTCGTTGAAGCCCATGTCATCCGCGAGGATGACGATGATGTTTGGCTTCCGGACAGCCGGTGCCTCGCTCGGCCCCTGATTCCACGCCACGGGCTGATTCGCCGCGGGATGCGACCGCCGCATGCGGGCCACCATGAGCAGCATGCCCTGCCGCCCGCCGATCAGCCAGAATCCTGCCGCGGCGAGAACGATCCCGAGGAGGCCGACCAGCCCTGCCTTGAGGAGGAGGTTTTCACGCGTGTGGTTTGGCATGGGGATCCTCCATGGACAGTACGAGCAGTGTACCGCTCAGGGCCACGTTGCAGGGATCAGTGCTTCGACGCCGCGGGATCTCCCTTCAGGGAGACAAGATACGCGACGAGATCGCGGAGTTCGCGGGGCGTGAGCTTGTCTCGGATATCCGCGGGCATCGCCGACAGGCCAACCGCGCGGTCCTCGATTTCCGCCACGGGAATCTTTCGCTGCGACCCATCCGCGAGCATCAGTTCGATCTCCTGCTCGTTCTCCCCGCGAAAAACGCCGCTGACCGTCGTGCCATCGTCGAGCACCAGCGTCAGCGTGCCATACCCCGGGCTGATCGCTGCATTCGGCTCGACGATCGATTCGAGCAACGTCTCACGGGTTCTGGCCAGGCCGATGCCGGTCAGGTTGGGGCCGACCTCGCCTCCTCGACTGCCCACCTTGTGACAGCGGCTGCACGACACAGCGGTCTTGTTGAGAAACACGGCCTCGCCGCGGGCCACATCGCCGCCGGACAGCGACCGGCGGTAGGCCGCGATTGTGTCGGGCGATGAGCCCTCGGCTGCGGAGGCACTGGGCAGGTCGGACGCGGAGAGCTGTCGTGCCGCTGCGGCCTCGAGCGCCTCCAGATGGACTTCCGGCGGAAGCGTGCCCTGCTTCATTCTGTCGATCGCGGTGCGAACGATCGCAGTGGCCCCGTCCCCTTTCATTCCGGCGACGGCGTCGAGTGTTGCCTGCAGTTCCGGGATCGCATCGCCGGCGACCACCGCGGCCGCCGCCTTCAGAAAGTCATCGGGGGCGATCGTCGCCAGCGACCGCAGCGCACCGGCCCGGACCTGCGGGTCGGCATCGTTGAGGAGCGTTGTCATCACGCCCGACAGTTCGGGGGCGTTGGCCTTCCGCAGGGCTTCGATGAGCGCGACACGCTTGGCGGCATCGGTGGCCCGGTCCACCGCCGCGTCGGCGATCAGTTGGCCCGTGCCCGGCACGCTGAGGCTGGCGGCCGCTAGCAGCATGTCGGGACCGAGCGGGCCAGCCGCAGCACGCAGCGCGGCGAGACCGGTGCCGACTTCGACAGCGGCGACACCGGCATCGCGGGCCGCCGCAGGCCTCGACGAACCGAGCACCCGGTCGCGAACCGGCGGCTGGGCCCAGTCGCGGAGGCAGTCGATGGTGAGTTGCCGCAGGGTTGGCGGCAATGCCGATCGTGAGGCGAGGCCGACGACGGCGGCCGCGTTCTCCCGCTGGCCCAGCATGTCGTTGGCGGCGATCACCCGCCGCCAGAGTGGATCGGCGTCGAACGTCGCGGCCGCTGTTGGCGTTGGCGTCGTTGTCGTCGTGCCGCAGACGGCCGGAAAACGGCTCGCGACCGCCGCCAACGCGGGCAAGGCCGCCGCGATCGGCTCGTCGTAGATGCCCCGCGCGGCCTCCAGCACCACGCGGGGATCGGTGTCGTCGAGACAGCGTGCCAGGAGCGGCGAGGCGAGTCGCCGCAGGGCCACCGCGATGGCGAGCCGCACTTCGGGTGAGGCATCCGTGATGAACGGCTCCAACGCGTTGCCCGCGGTCGCCGCTGCAGGTGGCAGGCCGGGCGATCGGTAGCCGGCGCAGCGGGCCAGCGCCACCGTCGCCGCCTGTCGCAGCGGCCGATCGCACTGCTGGAAGTCGGCCAGATGGGTCGTCGCATCAGTGCGGAGCAGTGTCACCAGCGGCTCGATCGCGGCCGCGTCGCCGATCCTGCCCAGGCCCTGAGCGGCATAGAACCGCACCCGCGGACTGTCGTCGCGGAGCCGCTCGACGAGCATCGGAACGGCCGCTGCATGTCGCAGGTCACCCAGCACCCGGCAGGCCTGGGCCAGCGGTTCGCGTTCGGTGGCTGGGACGAGAGAGGCGGCGGTGTCGAGCAGGGCGGCCGCGGCCGACGCGGCGGCGGCTGATCGCGAACGGCCGATCTGGCCGAGGGCCCAGAGGGCATGGATCCGCGGCTGCACAGGCTGCGATGCGTCGGCCGCCAGCGCCGCGAGGCGATCGACCGGAGGTGTGGGCTGACCGGCGATCGCGAACTGTGCAAAGAGCCTGACGCGACGATCACCATGCCCGAGCAAATCGAGCAACTCCTTCGTATCGCGGGCGGCAAAGTCGGTCGTCAGGAGCAGCCGTGTCTGCGTCTGCAGCAGTTGCTCTTCCGGCGTGCGGTCGGTCCGCACGATCCGATGAATCCGCCCCTTGTTCGGTCCCCGCCAGCCTTCGACAAAGTCGAGCAGGTAGAGATCGCCGTCGGGCCCAAACTCGCAGTCGCTGGTGAGGACGTGCTTCGCGAACGGCTCGCTACCCGTCACCTCGAAGCCCGCACCGCGGGCCGCGACCGTGATCGCGTTGACGCCGCTGCCGGCCGACGTGCCATGGAAGTCGCAGAGGAAGAAACGTCCGGCAAACTGCGGTGGCAGCCCCACACCCGGGTCGAAGCAGAGGCCTGCCGGGCCCGACGCAACATGCTTGAGCGGCGGAAGGGCATAGGCCGCGGAGCCGTCGAACGCCGTCTGCCAGAGTTTCTCGCGGCCCCACGGCCCCCGATCGGCCAGATACTGATAGTGCATCCGCCAGCCGGAATCGCCGCCGTCGATCACGTGCACAAAGCGAGCCTTGTCTTCGGCGTCGCTGTTGTTGTCGCCCGTGAACAGATTGCCGAGGTCGTCGAAGGCGAGTTCCTGCGGGTTGCGCAGGCCCTCGTGCACCACCTCCAGGCCAGAACCATCGGGCTCGCACCGCAGCACCCCGCCCCGGTCGGGCATCACGATCCGGCCGTCGGCCAGCGGGATGTTGAGGCCGCGGTCGCCGATCGAGAAGTAGAGTCTGCCGTCGGGTCCCCAGCAGAGGCCGTGCAGGTCGTGGCCGTAAAAGGCGAAGCGGACTCCGTAGCCACGGTGGAGCGGCTGCCGGTCGTCGGCCACGCCGTCGTCGTTGTCGTCGCGGAGCCGCCAAAGGTGCGGAATGCAGGTGTAGAAGACCTCGCCGTTGCGGGCCAGCACGCCGGCGCCGATGCCGTCGAGAACGTCGTTGAATCCGTCGGCAAAGATGGTGGAGCCTTCGAACCGGCCGTCGGCATCCCGGTCCACGAGCAGCCGCAGGCGATCGTGCTCGGCGGTGTAGGCCTTGAGATCGGGCCCCGCATGCTTGCGGATGTAGGCGAGCCGATCCTCGATGCTCCGGGCGGCGAGATCGTCGTCGAGCCAGTTCATGTGGCGACGGTTGTCTTCGGCTCCCCGGTCGGTGCGGAAGGTCTCGCAGACGAGGATCCGACCGCGGTCGTCGAAGGTAAACGCGACCGGGTTGGCGAGTTCGGGCTCAGCGGCGACCAGTTCGGCCCGGAAGCCGGCGGGCAGGCCGATCGCCGC
>JBBAVO010000056.1:0-14769 GCA_040397635.1 Pirellulales bacterium | reverse complement strand
GGAATGTGAGCGTTGGCGGCTCGTGGAAATCACTTGGAACGGGCGTATCTGTGAGCCCCCAATCGATCCTAAACTGTTTCCGTAGATCGAATTCGCGGATCGCGATCGACGCCGGCGTTGCCCCTGCCAGAACCGCCTCCAGGACATGCCCTTCGAGTAGGCTGAGATTTGCAGCGATGCTGTAGTGGAATCCGGAAGTACGACGTTTCGGTATGAACAACCGCGTCGCAGGAGTTTGGAAGTATGCGGCCTCGTCAATAATTCCCGACGAGAGTGCCAGGACGCGGCTGAGCCGCTGCGATGCCAGGAGTTGGTAACTGTTCATCAGGGTGACCCGAATCTCCGGCATGATTTCGCAGAGATGCTTGAAGGCTTCGGGCCCGGCGGCATAGGGATGCGGTCGGAATAGGACATGGTCGAGTCCGTCGGCCCACTCCCGAATCTCATGAACAAAACGTGAGTAATCAGCGACCCTGCCGTCATGCAGCAGCGCTGCGTCCAACTCGGTCTGCCCGAAGATCACGCCCACTTCGCCGACATCTGCAGGAATCGTGTCCGGACAAAACCGGGCGGCCCAGCCGACGTGGTCGACTGCAGCGGCGTTGAATTTTCCGAGGGGTATCTGCCAGGCCTCGCATGCGGTCAGCATAGGAATGTTGGTACGGGCATCGACGTCCAGGTTTCTGGCGAACCTGAGAGGCGAAATCTCGAAATCCAGAAAGCGAACCGATAGTGCTTCCAGCGAACGAACGACCACATTGGGAAGTCCGAATCCTACGACGAGATCAATGCCCTCCAGACGAGAGGCGAGACCTTCAACGAATCGGTCGCTGGGCTGCGTATCCCATGCCGCCGCCCAACCCTCGGGCCCGCTCGGCAAGTCGAGAGCCAGCATGAACCACGCCGTGTCGAGGAACCGCGCCGATCGTCGATCGCTGCCGAGTTCACATACCTTGAATCGCGGGCTGGCGAGTTGTCGAACGACTGCAGCCAGCCAGTTACGATTGACCGTGTGATTCGAGAGTCCATTGGTTGTGTCCCGAAGGAAGTCATTGACTATCGCGACAGTGGATTGCCGTTCTCGCATGGAAGCCCTCTTTGGGAACAGATTCCGAAGTGAGCCATGGCCGTGGCTGGCGTGGCAAGCGTTCCTTACGGAGCCAATGAAAGGTGGCTTCTCGTCATGTCCGGACAACGGATTTGTTGGCTTCTTAAGAATCGACGCGCACGCCTGCGCAATTTAATCTACCGCCGTTCACGGCCTGCGCGTCTGCACCGCCGGTGGAGCTGGCAGACTGGGATGATGGCTGTCGCAGAGGTAAGGTGCGGCGACCCGGCGAAATGAATAAGCGGCGTGACGCTACGGCAATTGCGGATTGCCGCTCTTCCGACTGCGTCTCAACGACTTCGCCAATCGATCGGCGTTTGGTTGTGCATGGCTTGAGCGAGCTCACCCTTTGTAATCAACGCTCCTCGCCTCCCACGGTATCGCCCGCGACAACACTCGCGGTGCAGTCCCCCGCTCGTGAACAAAATGTCACCGTTTGGAATACCGTGGGGCGAGCGATGCGTTTCTTTGCGTCGTGCAGCGAATAGCCACATAGCCACTTTGGCTCAGAAACACGGCCTGAAACTGCCATTTCGTCGGCCGGATCGTCCTGCTAACGTCCCCCCCGCAGGAATGGAACGGCTTCTCCGGTCGCCATGTTGGCGCGGACGACGCCGTGCCACGCGGCCCACAACATACGGGAGAGTCATCGATGCAGCGGCGTGCCTTGGTTACGGGTGTCACGGGTCAGGACGGTTCCTACCTTGCGGAGCTGCTGCTCTCGAAGGGCTACGAGGTGCACGGCCTGCGTCGTCGCTCGAGCACCTTCGGCACCCAGCGGATCGAGCACCTGATTTTCGGCGACAAGCCCCAGTTGCACCTGCACTACGGCGACCTTTCGGACGGCAACGGCCTGGTCCGGCTGATCCGTGAGATCCGCCCGCAGGAGGTCTACAACCTCGCCGCTCAGAGCCACGTCCGCGTCAGCTTCGACCAGCCGGCCTACACCGCCGACGTCACCGCCGTCGGCACGCTCCGCTTGCTCGAGGCGATCCGCGATGTGCAGGACGACACGGGCGAGCAGATCCGCTTCTACCAGGCCTCCAGCTCCGAGATGTACGGCAAGGTCGTGGAGACGCCGCAGAAGGAGTCGACGCCGTTCTATCCGCGGAGCCCCTACGGCGTTGCCAAGCTCTACGGCCACTGGATCACCGTCAACTACCGTGAGAGCTACGGCCTCCATGCGTCCTGCGGCATCCTCTTCAACCACGAGAGCCCCCGCCGCGGCGAAACCTTCGTGACGCGGAAGATCACCCGGGCCGCCACGCGGATCAAGCTCGGCCTGCAGGACAAGCTCTACCTCGGTAACCTCGATGCCCAGCGCGACTGGGGCTTCGCCGGCGATTATGTCGAGGGGATGTGGCGGATGCTGCAGCAGGACAAGCCCGATGATTATGTCGTCGCCATGAACGAGCTCTATTCGGTCCGCGAATTCTGCGAGAAGACCTTCTCGCGGCTTGGCCTCGACTACCAGGACTTCGTCGAGATCGATCCGCGGTATTACCGTCCCGCCGAGGTCGACCTGCTCCTGGGCGACAGCACGAAGGCCCGCACCAAGCTGGGCTGGAATCCGCAGACCACCTTCGAGCAGCTCGTGGACATGATGGTCGAGTGCGACCTGGAACTGGCGTCGCAGGAGAAGGCGCTCGCCGAGCGGGAGACCCGCGTGCGACGGGCCGCCTGAGAGAGCGTTTTCCACGTCAAAAACAGGAACTATCCGATGGCGTCACTCCTCAAAAAAATCCGTCGCCTGTGGCGTCCCAAGGCAACGCCGGCCGTCCAGCCGCAGCCGGTGATCCAACCGCAGTCGTTTGCCCGCACGCAGCCCAGGTTGCATGCGGCAAGAAAGTCCTCGTCGACCGAGGGAACAGGACTTGTGTCGCAATTGTGCCGGCATGCGACGCTCGACTCGGCTGCGTTTCGCGGCTGGGCGGAGCAGCTTCGGGAGCCGTGGCGGGCCCACCGGAAGCTCTGGGAACTGGCGTTCATCTGCCAGGCGCTCGACGAGCGTGGGCTGCTCGAGCCGGGCCGCACGGGCCTCGGGTTTGCCGTTGGGGCCGAAAAGCTACCGTCCTTATTCGCGGCACGGGGCTGCCAGATCACCGCCACTGATCTTCCCAGCGACGATGAGCGAAACAAACCGTGGGCGGCATCGGGCCAGTGGGTGGGCAACCTCGAAGCCTTGAACGAAGCGGGGCTCTGTCCAGAGACCAGGTTTCGCGACCATGTCGCCTACCGACCCGTCGACATGAACCACATACCCACCGATCTCGGTGGGTATGACTTCACCTGGTCCACCTGCTCGTTCGAGCACTGCGGCAATCTCGACCTTGGCCTGCGGTTCCTGGAGCGGCAGATGGACTGCCTCAAGCCTGGGGGCATTGCCGTCCATACCACTGAATTCAATCTCTCGAGCAACGATGCCACCCTCGCCGACGGGCCGTGCGTGATCTACCGCCTGCAGGACATCGAGTCGGTCTGTCAGCGGCTGGTTGCCAAGGGTCACTCTGTCGAGCCGATCGACCTCGATCCCGGCAGCGATCCGCTCGACCGGGTGATCGATGTGCCGCCCTACTGCCAGTGGGCCACCGACCCGCCCGCACGGATCAAGCATCTGCGGCTCAATCTTGCCGGCCACGCATCGACGTCGATCGCCCTCATTGTCCGGAAAGCCGCCTAGCGAATCCGGTGCCCCGGTGACGCCATCGTCCTCATACTTCCGCCCCTGACCACGGAGCAGCCAACGCGATGATTTCCTATGCCCAGAACTTCGAAGACGTCGTCCTCAACCGCGTGTTTCACAACATCAAGGACGGCCGCTACATCGACGTCGGTGGATACGACCCCGTGGTCGACTCGGTGACGAAGCACTTCTACGACAAGGGCTGGTCGGGCGTGAATGTTGAGCCAGTCGTGCGGTTTCACGAGAAGTTTGAGGAACAGCGGCCCCGCGACTGGAATCTGAACGTCGTGCTCGGCACGGAGCGTGGGTCGGTCGAGTTCAGCGAATGGGGCGACTCAGGCCTCTCGACGTATCGCGACACGATGGACGCCACGAGCTTGGCGGGCTTTGGCCTCGCGAAGAAGACCTATTCGGTCCGCATGATCACCCTCGCCGACGTCACCAGCCAGTTGGATGGCCAGGACGTGCAGTTTCTCAAGATCGATGTCGAGGGCGCCGAACGGGACGTGCTGCTCGGTGGCGAGTGGCGGGCCTTCCGGCCGCGGGTGATCCTGCTGGAGGCGATCAAGGCGAAGCTGCCCGGCTGCGACATCTACTCCTACGAACCAACCTGGTTCGAATGGGAGGGACTGCTCTTCGAGCACGGCTATGAATTCGGCCTGTTCGACGGCCTGAACCGCTACTACTACCGCCGCGAAGAGCCGGCCCTCCGCGCTCCGCTGTCCTATCCGGCCAACATCACCGACGGATTCAAGCTCGTGAAGGGGCATTACCTGGCGACCCCAGCCGCGGCCTAGTCAGTTGCGGCCTGCTGGTGCAGCGCATTCAGTCTTTCGACTCAGAAAGGGATTTCCGTGAAGATCTGGTACGACGTCTCTGACTTGGTGGGGTGGAAGCTCCCGCACCTCACCGGCATCCAGCGGACCACCGTCGGCATTCTCAACGGTCTTGTTGAACAGGGCGATTCGGTGGGATTGGTGCGGTACAACGCGAAGGCCGGCAGATTTTCGGCCATCAGCGCGTCTGAACTGCCGGCGAACGTGCGGTGCCATCTCCGCGGATTTGCCGCTGCCGAATCGGGGGCATCGGCGGCCGAGGTTGCCAATGTGGCCGCCCCTGCATCGCCATTGGCGGAGAAAGCCGCATCACGCCCTGCTCGCCGCAAGCTGAAGCTCTTCAAGAAGGGCTTTTTCTTCGGCGGAGCCGGCGAAACTGAGGAAATGCGAAACGCCCTTCGGCAGTTTAAGACGGCCGCACGGCAGCTGCGGAAAAGCATCGGGCACTGGGCGAAGCGGCGGCTGCGACGGGCGGCTCGTCCGGGTCAGCAGCCGGCTCCGCCGTCGCACATGCGTGGAGCGGGCCAGCATGGAACACCTCCCGTGGAGGGCAAGGACGTGGCGGCGTTCGCTGCACCGGGCGATGTGCTCATGTCGATCGGCGCCACCTGGGTGATGCCCGGCCATACGAACGCGGTCGCCAGCGTCCGGTGCCGGGGCGTGAAGGTGGTGCGGATGATCTATGACCTCATCCCGACTATCAAGCCGCAATGGCTCGAACCGGCCCACACGAAGGCGATCACGGCATGGGTCCGCGCCGTGCTGTGTGAATCGGACTGCGTGCTGACGATCTCGGAATTCTCGCGGCAGGAAATCGAACGCTACTGCGCAGAATGTCGGTTCGATGTGCCGCCGATCACGGTCGTACGGCTGGGTGACGTGATTGGCGAGGCCTCATCAGGAGCAACACCCTCGCCTCGGCCGAGATTCGTACCGACGCGGCCATTTTTCGTCTGCGTTGCCACGCTCGATGTTCGCAAGAATCACAGGCTGCTCTACGACGCCTGGACGCAACTTGCCACCAAGCGGGGTGATGCGTGCCCCGATCTGGTCTGTATTGGCACGCCGCATCTCTATGTCACCGACCTGCTCCGGGAGATTCGCCAGGATCGCACGGTCAATCGGCACATCCACGTGTTGCACGGCATCGAGGACTGTGAACTGGAGTGGTACTACAAAAACTGCCAGTCCACGATCTATCCCTCCAAGTATGAGGGCTGGGGATTGCCCGTCGCGGAAAGCCTGGGCCACGGCCGGATGTGTCTGGCGTCGAACGCCACGAGCATTCCGGAGATCAGCAGCGACCTGCCTGAATTTTTTGATCCCTACGACGTGTACGGTCTCGTAGCCCTCGTGGAGCGGGTGCTCGATGACCCGGCATGGGTCCGCGACCGCGAGGAGACCATCCGGCAGAACTTTCAGCCAACGAACTGGCATGAGACGGCAACGCAGGTGCTCGTGGCATTGGATGCCTTGCCCGTGCAGAGCCGTCGACCGGAGTGGCCGCGTCTCTCTCGCGGGAATGAGACGACGGAGTTGGTCGAGATTCCCAGCGGCAGGACGTTGAAGACAGCATGAGCGCATGCCACGCAGCGGAGTCAGTCGCCGATAACCGGGCCAACGGACTGCACGGTGACTCGCCGCGGGTGTTGATCGACTGCACACAGACGCTCGCCACCGTCCGCCACGCGGGCATTCCGCGGGTGGTGAGGAATATCGTCCGACACGGCGTCGCGGTCGCGGCGGCGCACGGCGCGACGATCGTGCCCGTGAGGTTCGAAGACGATCACTTCTTGGCTCTCAGCCTCTCGCCGGCCGGCGACATCATGGACGTTGGCAACCGCCCGCCCGTAGGCAACGTCCATCCCGTGCTGCGCCGGCTTCATAAGTTGCTGGTGCCTCGAACCATTGTCCAGGCGATCCGCACCCAGTGGCGTCGGATCCGGCGACGACCGCTGCCCGGATCGCCGATCGACTTTCGGTCGGGCGACACGCTCCTGCTGGCCGACTCGTCTTGGGCGACGCGGTATTGGCATGTCGTTGACCGGGCGCGGAAAGCCGGCACGCGGGTCGGTGTTGTGCAGTACGACTTTATTCCCCACACCCACCCTGAATTCGTAACGGATCGGTTGGCCGCGACGTACCGCGGGTGGATGAAAAATACGCTCACACGCGCCGATTTCGTGGCGGCCATTTCTGAGGCCGTCGCCGTTGAAGCCCGCGAGG
The DNA here is from genome assembly GCA_040397635.1 of Pirellulales bacterium. Taxonomy (GTDB): domain Bacteria; phylum Planctomycetota; class Planctomycetia; order Pirellulales; family UBA1268; genus CAMCQY01. The sequence continues at coordinate 7,916 of JBBAVO010000056.1, read as the reverse complement.
AATTACGTCGCATGGGCAGGGATCCGGATCGGGCGGCACCGCTCGTCCAGGCCTTCCGTCTGGGGGCGGACGTGAAGCCGCCGGCCAAGGCGGGGGCAGTGCGGCCCGAATTGCAGGCGTTTCTCGCAGCATCACCCGTACAGCCCTACCTCACTGTCGGCACGATCGAGCCACGAAAGAATCAAACGGTTCTACCGGCTGTCTTCGAGGAAATATGGAAACACGTTCCTGATGCGCGGTTGCTCGTTGCCGGCTTCGTGGGCTGGAAGGGCGACGAACTCGTTCGCCGACTCCGAAGCCACCCTCGGTATGGCACTCACCTGATGCATTTTGGCGACCTTTCGGATGCGGAACTGCTGCATGTCTATGGTCGTGCGCGTGGCTTGATCTTTCCGTCACGGGCGGAGGGATATGGCCTGCCGATCGTCGAGGCATTGTCCCACGGCATGCGGGTCTTCGCCTCCGATATCCCCGCGCACCGCGAGGTGGGCGGACCGTGGTGCGTCTACTTCGCACCGTGTGACGTGGCGGGCCTGGCAGCGCAGATCGTCCAGTGGGAACGCGACGGCGTTTTTCCGGCGGCGCAGTTGGAGGGAGCCTTTGCGTCCCCGACCTGGCATCAGGCGACCGAACAGCTGATGCAGATTGTTTTTTCCGCGACATCCGTGGATGCCCGGCAAGGACAGCGGGCAGCGGCTTGATCACGATCCGCAGCTTGGGCGACGGCAGCGGTGCCAACGCCATCGGACACAAGACTCAACGAGGCACGAGCATGGCGCGCATGGATGAATTGCTGGGATCGATCACGGCGTGGCGGAATGGTGCCAATGTCAGCACGAAGCGATCCGGCCGTCCCTCGATGGCCAGGATCGACGTCGCCCGGTTCCCGAAGGCCGACCCGGCGATGCACGTGGGCAGTGCGCGGCCGGACCACACCATCTCGTCGCTCTGTACGTTCGACCAGCTCGACAGCCCCCGGTTTCACCACTGGGCGGCGGCCCTTCAAGAGCCGTGGCGGGCCCACCGCAAGCTCTGGGAACTCGCCTACATCTGCCAGACCCTGGACGAGCGGGGAATGTTGCAGCCCGGCCGTCGTGGCCTCGGCTTTGCGGTGGGTGCAGAAAAACTGCCGGCGCTGTTCGCCGCCCGCGGCTGCAAAATCACCGCGACCGACCTCCCGGCGGAGGACGAGCGAAACCAGGCCTGGGCACAGACGGGCCAATGGGTCGGCAATCTCGCGTCGCTGAGCCACCCCGCCATCTGTCCCGAACAGGCCTTTCGCGACAACGTCCGCTACCGGCCCGTCGATATGAACGACATCCCGGACGATCTCACCGGCTACGACTTTACCTGGTCCACCTGTTCCTTCGAGCACTGCGGAAGCATCGAGCTCGGCCTGCGGTTTCTTGAGGAGCAGATGCGGTGCCTCGCGCCTGGCGGCATCGCGGTGCATACCACCGAGTTCAATCTCTCCTCGAACGACGCCACGGCGATGGACGGGGGCTGCGTGATCTTCCGGCTCAAGGACATCGAGTGGGTCATCGCGGCGATCCGCGACGCGGGTCACGATGTCGAGCCACTGGACCTCTCCGCCGGCACGCGGGAACTTGATCGCTACATCGACGCCGCTCCTTACAGTCAGGACCGGCACTTGCGGCTTGACCTCTGGGGCTACGCGTCGACATCGATCGGCCTCATTATCCGCAAGAGCACCAAGGCTGATGGGTATGGACATCTCTCCGCGGCTGAGAGCCGCCGCGTGCGGATGACACTAGCCTGTCGCGACACCGATCCCATTCCAAAGGTTCGGGACGCCGGCGAGGTGATCGAGCAGGCTGGGCAGCGGGTCCAGATCATGCACGAGGGCAGTCGGGTAATCGCCGATGGCTACTACGGCGGCTGGATGACTGACGTGATCCGCGGCCTCCGCGGCCATCACGAGCCTCAGGAGGAACTCCTCTTCCACCACCTGCTCGCGCACGTGCGACCGGGATCGCAATTTGTCGAACTCGGCGCCTACTGGGCCTACTACACGAACTGGTACCTCGGCGCGGTGCCAGGCTCGACAGCGCTCTGTGTCGAGCCCGACTCCGCCAGTCTGGAGGTGGGCCGCCGGAATCTGTCACTCAATGGTCGCACCGCCACGTTCGTCCAGGCATTCGTGGGCAGCCGCTCGGAACGGTCGCGGGCCGGCCGCCTCGAGTGTCTCGACATGGATGCCGTACTCGCCCGAGTCGATGGTCGGCCGATCGAGATGCTCCACATGGACGTGCAGGGGGCGGAGTTGCCGTTCATTGAGTCGATGCGGCGAGCGGTCGCGGAACGAAAGGTGCGGTTCATCGTGGTCTCCACCCACCATGAATCGGTGTTTTCCAGATACCAGAAATTGAGCACTGGCGCGACGACCACGCACGAAGATTGTGTCAGGGCGCTCCAGTCACTCGGCGCGAAGGTGTTCGTGGACCACGATGTGTACGAGTCCTACAGTGGCGACGGCCTGATCGTGGCGAGCTTCGCGGCCGAAGACCGGTCGATCGTGCTGCCGGCGATCAGCCGGAACGCGCGGGAGCGATCGCTCTTTAGCGGATGGATTTCGCGTGCTCCGAGCGGGGCAGTGGCCACGCCGCCGCGGCGGCATGGCTGGTTGCACCGGCAAGTTCTCAAACTCCGCCGCTCATACCGCAAGCGGTTCAAGGGCGGCTCTGTACGGCAGGTCGCCTAAAGCCTCCGTCAGGCTCTCGGAAAGACGAGCAGTCCTGTGGCGGAGTTCGACACTCTGCGGACGTTCCCGTACCAGGTCGTGTAAACGACACTGGAGCCGGCGCAGTTCCCCGCGGCAAATAAGCCGACTTTATTGTACTGGATGAGGTTGGCGAGTGCCGCGTTGGTGGTAGCGCCGACCAGCAGCGTCCGGGCGTTGACGAGCGCGATACCATACTGGCTGCTTGCGATGTTGTTCCGGTAGACGCCGCTGCCCGACAGGTTGCCGGTGGCCCACAGCCCATTGCCCTTCGTTGCGGTCAACAGGTTGCCGAGGCTCGCTGTCGTGCCACCGACCGTGAGGCCCGTGGCATTTTCGAGCACCATGGCGTTGCCGCCGGATCCACTGGCCAAAAAGGTGTTGCCGGCGACCGTGGTGGACGTAAGCGTTCCGCCAGCATACATGCCGCATACCGTCGATACGACGTAGTTTCCGGCTCCGGTGCCGACCGCCGAAGTGGCGCCCCCGACGGAAAAGGGTTGGGCGGCCGTCCCGGCTGCGTTGACGAGGACGATGCCGGTCGATTGTCCCATGATCACGTTTCCGTTGATGCGGGAGCTGGAAAGCTTGCCGATGGCCTGCACGCCGGTGGTGCCGCCGGTGATGGTGTTGCCACCGCCGGCATCCGTGCCGCCGACCGCCAGTCCCTGCGCATCCCGTAATGACACGCCGATGGAGTTGCTGGTCAGCGAATTGGCCCGGAACGTCGTGCCGGTGAGGAGGCCGGTGGCGAGCAGGCCGGTGGCGGTGTTGCTGGTGATCGTGTTCTTGAAGTCGGTGATCGGCACGCCGACGAAGCCGTCGGTGGGAGCACCGATGGTGAGGTTCTGGACGTCGATGAGCGAGATGCCGTTCGCGTTCGAGCCGATCGTGTTTCCCAGCACGCGGGTGCGCGAGTAATCCCCCTTGGACGCGGCCAACCCGCTGACGGTATTGCCCGTGATGGTGTTGCCGAGGTTCGATGACGTGCCGCCGACCGTGAAGCCTGTGAGATTCCCGCCAAACGGGGCGGAGAAGTTGACGCCGTTTCGGCCATTGCCGTTGATCGTGTTTCCCTGCACGGCCGTACCGGTATAGGTGCCGCCATTCACCAGCACGCCGTCGAGACCGTTGGCGTTGATGGTGTTGCCGCCTGCCGAGGCGGGGCCGCCCAGCGTCAGTCCCGAAAACGCCCCGCCGCCGGCCAAGGGATTGATGTTCACGCCGCTGTTCTGATTGTATTGGATCGTGTTGCCCTGCACCGCGGTGCTCGTATAGGTGCCGCCGAACACCCCGATGCCGTCGGCGGCATTCGAGGCGATCGTGTTGCCCTGTCCCGCGGTCGTGCCGCCGATCGTTAGGCCCGTGATGGACTGGCCAGCCGGGGCCAGTTGAACGCCGTAGCCGCCGTTGGACGCGATCGTATTGCCCTGGAGAACGGTGCCGCTGTACGAGCCCTGCGACACCCGCACGCCGTTGGTGTTGTTGTTCGTGATCGTGTTGCCCGCCACGACCGTGTTGGTGTAGGTGCCGGGCTGGAAGAAAAGCCCGTTACCATTCAACGAGATCGTGTTGGCGTCGCCCGCGGTAGTGCCGCCGATCGTGAGGCCGGTGACCCCGCTGGTGGCCAGGATACCGTTCTGCGAGTTCAGCGAGATCGTGTTGGTGGCGATCTCCGTGCCCGTGAAGGTGCCACCCTCTAGGACGATGCCGTTGAGGTTGTTCGAGATCGTGAGACCGGAGACCAGGCTGCTGGTAGAGGAGCCCAGGAATTTCAGGGCGGTGTTGAAGTTTCTGAGTGTCAGGCTGGGCACATTCAGTGTCACATTGTTGACGTTGGCGGCGATCGTGAGGCCGTCTGCCAGCCCGGCCGCCGCGCCGTCGAGCGTGATGGCGGTCGTGCCGACACCGAAGGAGAAAAAGGTGCCGGCGGGATTGGTGAGTGTGGGGAGGGCCGTCTTGAGGGCGATCGTCCCGGCCCCCAGGCCGTTGAAGCTGATCGTGTCGGCCGTGGCATTGGAGTTGATGTCGGTGATCGCCTGCCGCAGCGAGCCGGGCCCATCGTCGGCGAGCGTGTTGACGATGGCCAACGCCAAGCGGGCTTCGAGAGATTCAAACGGCGCAAGGCCGCCGCCACGGCGCCGATCGGCAGACCGGCTGTGAATGCCGTCGCCAGCGCGATGCACGCAGCGGCCCCTAATACGGACGCCCTGAGGCATGGGACGACGGAAGAATGCGCGGGCGATCAATGAGGGAACGTGCATGAAGGGTTCCATGGAAAAGGGCGTGCGCGGCGGGATTCGGTTCGCGCCGCACAAGCAGAACACCATCGTGGGCGAACCGACAAGTCCAAGGAATCAAGGGTGCCATGCCGGCGACCGGTTGCCGGCCGTCATGCGCGGCAGAACGTGGGCCGGCTGCGGAGAAGGACGCACCACCGCCCGGGACGATTTTCCGTGATAATCCGCCGAAAAGGCGGCGGTGCGAGGGCCGCGGAGGGCCGGCTACGGGGCGGTCCCGGCCGGTCAGGCCGCCATTCGCAGGGGCGTATTGCCGCGGATCATGAGGTGGACCCCCTCTTCGTAATACCAGCGGAAGTGCCTGCGGACATCTGCCATCAGCGGCCCGGCCTCGTCCACATACCGCTGGATATCGCGGCCTTCCGTCGAGCGGTTCAGCGACGGGAGCGGCCGAGCATGGCCGAGACCGTTCATGTCGCAGAAAGCCTGGAGCGCCGGTTGCAGCGACTCGAAGTCGAGCAAGGTTGTGTTGTGCCAGAGCGGGCCGCCGACATCGAAGAACCGATCGTAGGTGGGGATGCGGCCACCGATGACCGCGGCGGCGAGAAAATCGCGGAACGTATGGTGCTGCGTACAGCCAATAAAGGGATCGGTCGAATCAGCGACGGCTGGCTCGCGCTTCCAGAACTCGAACAACGACACCAGCATCTCAAACGGATCCCGAATCACGCCGACGATCCGCAGCGATTTATGGAGCGGGCTATATCGATCGGCCAGCGTTGGCGACCACAGTTTTAAAGAATGGTGGGTGAATCGTCCGAGACGCCTTGGAATGCTATGCGGCCGCAGCAGGCTCAGGCTCAGATTGACCGGGTAGTGCGGATTGTCGCCAACCAGCAGTTCAGCATCCGGGCAGGTATCGATGAACCATCGCTGCAGCGATGTGCCGGCGGTCTTTGGGTAGTGGGCAAACGCCAGTTTGTGTGTGCGGCTGACGAGCATCGGCTCACTCCCTGATTCCCTCGGACGACAGGTCTGTGCCGCTCGTTCCGGGGAGTGGTGGGTTGGCTCCCCGAACTTATAGCGACGGCAACCAACGGAATCGACAGCTTTATCCGCACAGCTTGAATAATCTCCCCAAGCCGGAGGGAATTCCGCATCGCCAGGATCAGTATGGTTCCGGCCAAGGCCCCTGGCCTGCGCAGTCTTTTCATCTTGGCGACGAGCTGGCGACGCTGACTGTGGCGTTTAGTTTGCGGGGTGTAACGGCCGATACAGCTACGGGGTCTTCGGTGTGCGTGCCAGCTGGTGTCAGCCGGTTCCGCTCCGTGGTCTTGTGGCCTTCCTATTTATGGTCGCCAACCGGCTTTTCGTAGAGCAGTCCATCAGGCAGCCTCGGGCCGACAGGCCCCGCGTCGTGCTCGACCTCGAGAAGCTCAGGCATGCCAACTGTGGGCTGGGCCGGTTCTGCCGGCACCTGGCCGAGGGCATCCTGGCGCTCGGTGAACGGTCTTTCGATCCGGTGTTTTTCCTGCCGCAGACGCTTCCCCAGGAAACCGTCCGGCACTTCCGGGCCGAAGGCGTCGAGCAGATCGAGGTCAGCCCCTGGCGGAAGGAGACGTTTGCCAGCTTCTACCGGCCGTTCCTCGCTCCCTTCCAGCGGCGGCACCGCTATGACCTCTGGCACGTCACGAACCAGACGAGCAAGTATCTGCCGCTTGATCCCAGCGTGCCCGTCGTGCTGACGATCCACGACCTGAACTTCCTCCACGACGCCCGGCACAAGGACCGGCCCGCAGCCGTGGTCCGCAAACTGGCTGATGTGCAGCGGAAGGTGGACCGGGCAACGGCCATCGTCACCGACTCCCGCTATGTGGCCGATGACGTTACGGCGCACCTGCGGCTTGGCGGCAAGCCGGTGCATGTCGTGTCGCCAGGCCTCTCCGCTCCGCCCGTCGCGTCAACCGTGGCCCCGGCATGGGCACCGCGCGGGCGGTTCCTTCTCTCGATCGGCAACTGCCTGCCCCACAAGAATTTTCACGCACTCTTTGACCTGATCGAGCGGCTGCCAGACTTCGCGCTCGTGATCGCCGGTAAGCGGGAGACGCCCTACGGCGAACAACTCGTCCGCGAAGTCGCCGCCCGGAATCTCGCCGGCCGGGTGACGCTCACGGGGCAGGTGTCCGACGGCGACCGACAGTGGCTCTATGAGCAGTGCGAGGCGTTTGCCTTCCCGTCGCTCACCGAAGGCTTTGGGTTTCCGGTGCTCGAGGCGATGCAGTGCGGCAAGCCCGTGTTCATGTCCCGCCGCACGAGCCTGCCGGAACTCGGCGGGTCGCTCGGGTTCTACTGGGACTCCTTCGGGGCCGAGCACATGGCCACGGTCTTCCACGCAGGCATGGCGGCCGTGGCGGCGATGCCGACTTTCGCGGCCGCAGCCCGAGCCCGAGCCGCGGAATTTTCCTGGGAGAACGCCGCCCGCGGCTATCTGCAGGTCTACCGCTCGATTCTCGATCCGGCGGCTGCCTGAACGGCAACGTTTTCCGGTCACGTTCACGTCCAAACTGCCCTTCCGACACCCCCCTGGGAATTGCTATGACCCAAGGCGCCATGTCCACCCTGACGATTCAGAAGCCTGTGTCCGCACGCAAAGCCCTCATCTGCGGGATGGGCGGTCAGGACGGCAGCTATCTGGCGGCCCACCTGCTCGACCTCGGCTACACGGTCGTAGGCACCAGCCGCGACGCCCAGGCCAGCCGCTTCGACGGACTGACGCGACTCGGCATTCGCGACCGTGTCACGGTCGAATCGATGTCGCTCGTCGATTTCCGTTCCACGATGCAGGTGCTCTCCCGCACCCAGCCCGACGAGGTCTACAACCTCGCCGGCCAGACCTCCGTGGGGCTCTCCTTCAACCAGCCGGTGGAAACCTTCGA
>JBBAVO010000055.1:0-15245 GCA_040397635.1 Pirellulales bacterium | reverse complement strand
GCCGAACGGACCGAAGGCCCCGACCGGCAACAACTAGCACAACGCCTCGGCAGGAGCCCCGGTGGCCGCGCTCAAGTATGAGGAGTCGTATCCACATGCTGAGGTGAACGTGCGGGCGCCGCTAGTCATCGGAGCCAGGCAGAGCTGATGCACAACCTGCAGGTGGAAACGGGGTAAACACACCCTCACACCGAGCTTGTCATACCCCACGACAGCATCCATACTGTCCTGACAAAATCGTCCGACGTCCCCGGCGCTATAGGGAAGCTCACCCCCATGAACAGCATGACCAACGGCTCTTCGCTCCCCCACCACGACGCTGCCGCCCATGACGCTCTGAAAGTTTCCCGCCGCAGTTTCGGCATGGCCACCGCAACGGCCGGAGCGGTCGCCGGTGTGCTCGCCGACCCGATCGCCCGCATGGCCCACGCCGCGGGCAGTGACCGCCTCAAGATCGGCCTCGTCGGCTGCGGCGGACGCGGCACCGGCGCCGCCTCACAGGCGATCTCCGCCGATCCGGGCGTGGTGCTCTGGGCGGTGGCCGACGCTTTTGCCGACCGGGCTGAGGCCGGCGCCAGCCTGCTCGCCCGCACGATCGAGGAGAAGGCCAAAGCCGACGCCACGTTTACGACTCGATTCGACTGCCCCACCGAGCGGCGGTTCGCCGGCCTCGACAGCTACAAGCAGGCGATCGAGTGCTGCGACGTGGTCCTGCTGGCGGCACCGCCGGCGTTCCGACCGCTGCACCTCAAGGCTGCGGTCGAGGCCGGACGACAGATCTTCTGCGAGAAGCCGATGGCGATCGATGCCGCAGGCCTGCGAAGCCTCCGCGAAACGGTCCAGGTTGCCACCGAGAAACACCTCTCGCTCGTCTCGGGCTTCTGCTGGCGGTATGCGGCCCGCGAACGCGACGTCTTCAAGCGGATCCACGACGGCGCGATCGGTCCGGTACGGTCGGTCTACACCACCTACAATTCGTCCGGCTTCCGCGGCGAGTCTCCCCGCAAGCCGGACTGGAGCGATATGGAGTATTGCCTGCGCAACTGGCCGTACTACACCTGGCTCTCAGGCGATCACATCGTCGAGCAGGCGGTGCACTCGGTTGACCGGCTGGCCTGGGCGATGAACGACGAAATGCCGGTGAGCGTGAATTGCACCGCAGGCCGTGAGGTTCGCCCCGACGCGCCGAAGGACAACAACATCTTCGACCACTTCACTGCAGCCTTCGAATACGCCGACGGTCGCCGCGGCTTCCACATGTGCCGCCACTTCCCCGGCGCGGCCAGCGACAACAGCGACTACATCGTGGGCACGAAAGGCACCGCGACGGTCAACGGCTTCCAGAACATGCAGCAGACCGTCGTCGACGGCATGACCTGGCAGAGCGAGGTGCCGAAGAACGACATGTACCAGCAGGAGCATCATGAACTCGTCGCCAGCATCCGCTCGGGCACGCCGATCAACGATGGCGTGCGGATGACCAACAGCACCGCGATGGCGATCATGGCCCGGATGAGCGGCTACACAGGCCAGCCAGTCACCTGGCAGCAGCTCTGGGAGTCGAAGGAGAATCTCTCCCCTGAGGCGTGGGCGCTGTCGGCGGCGCCACCGCCGTCCCCAATCGCGGTCCCCGGCCGGACAAAACTTGTTTGACCACTCATTCAACGCCGCCACACGTCACGCGGGCGGCACAGGAACGTGAGCATGAGCATGAAAATGACAGAGAATAGGCAGGGGACCCGTCTGCCTCGAACCCGTCTGCCCCGTCGGAACCGACTGCTGTTGGTGGCTGCCGTGCTGCTGACGGCCACCGTCGTTGGGCACAGCGTTCGCGCTGCCGATGTCCCAGAGGGCTTCACATCCCTCTTCAACGGCACCGATCTCGCCGGCTGGCGGGGACGGCCGCATCTCGATCCCCGCAAGGAGGCGGAAGGCACGCCCGAGGAACGGTCAAAGCGGCAACAGGAGTGGAATGCCGACATGGCATCCCACTGGACCGTTCAGGATGGCGTGATCGTGAGCGATGGCCATGGGGTCTTTCTCACCACGGCCAGAGACTACGGCGATGTCGAACTCCTCATCGAATGGATGCTGCCTGCCCCCTGCGCCGACAGCGGCATCTACCTGCGGGCCAACCCGCAGGTGCAGATCTGGGATCCCGACTGCGAACGCGACTTCAAGCACGGTAACCAGAAGGGCTCCGGCGGCCTCTGGAACAACCCGGCCGACTCCCCCGGCAAGTTTCCTTTGGTGAAGGCCGACCGACCAACCGGCCAGTGGAACACCACCCGGATCCGCATGCAGGGCGACCGTGTCACGGTGGTCCTCAACGATCAACTGGTGGTTGACCACCAGCCGCTGGCCAACTATTTCGCCAAGGGCGAGCCGCTCCCCGCCCGGGGGCCGATCCAGATCCAGACCCACGGCGCCCCGATGCACGTCCGCAACGTCTTCATTCGCGAGCTTGGCATGCTCGACGGCTCCGGGCCCGGCTGGCGGGATCTTGGTGCGGCCGACTTCGAAAACGTGAACTGCGAGCCAGCCGCCGGCGACGCGCCGGGCACCTGGACGTGGAAAGACGGCGGCCTGCACTGCACCGGAAAACCGGTCGGCGTGATCCGCACGAAGCAGCCGGTTACGAACCTGGAACTCTCGCTCGAGTGGCGGCATCTCACCAGCGGCGGCAACTCCGGCGTCTTTCTCTGGTCACCGCCTGAGGCCCTCGAAAAGCTGCCGCCCGGCAAACTGCCGCCCGGCGGCATCGAGGTGCAGGTGCTCGACCACGGCCTGACCGCACAGTATGAGAAATCCACCGGCAAGAAGGCCGACTGGTTCACGACCGACGGTGACGTGTTTCCAGTCGGCACGTCCACGATGCAGCCCTTTCCGCCCACGGCGCCCGATGGCAAGCGAAGCTTTCCGACGGCCCGCCACTCGCGTGGCACGCCAGAGTGGAATCGCTACTACGTCAGGGCGATCGACGGCGAGGTGCGACTCTGGGTCAACGGCCACGAGGTGTCGGGCGGCACGGCATGCACGCCGGCCACGGGATTCCTCTGCCTCGAATCGGAGGGGGCTCCGGTCGAGTTTCGCCACCTGCGAATCCGCGAACTTCCCGCTGCAGCGAAATAATGCCGATCGACACGGCTCGGGGATCAGACAAACCCATCTCCCAGATGGTCTGAAGAGATGCTTAACTTAAGATGCTCCAATCAGTCCGCTTTCCACCGTGATTCGTCCGCTTGAACCGAGGAGATTTCATGGCCGCCAGTTCCCCCGCCGTGCCGTCGTCACCGATCTACCGCGGCCCCCTGCCCCACGTGCACTGTGTCGAGCGGATCCCGGTCACCGTCTACGACCAGCCGGGAGACGCCAGCCGCGCCGTGGCACGTGAGATCGCCGACCTCGTACTGACCCGCGCAGCGGCCGGCCAAAAGACGGTGCTCGGCCTCGCAACCGGCAGCACGCCGGTCGCCGTCTACGACGAGCTCATCCGGCTGCACCGCGAGGAGGGCGTGTCGTTCAAAACAGTCGTCACGTTCAACCTCGACGAATACTGGCCCATGCAGCCCGATGCGCTGCAGAGCTACCACCGCTTCATGCGGGAACACCTCTTCGACCAGATCGACATTCCGGCCGATGCGATCCACATCCCCGATGGCCTGCTGCCACGGGAGAAGGTGGCCGAGGCCTGTGCCCGCTACGAGGAGATGATCCGCGACGCGGGCGGCATCGACCTGCAGCTGCTCGGCATCGGTCGGACCGGCCACATCGGCTTCAACGAGCCGGGCAGTGCGATCGAAAGCCGCACCCGGCTGATCACGCTCGACAGCGTGACGCGATCCGATGCCGCCAGCGATTTCTTTGGCGAATGGAACGTGCCGCGGCAGGCGATCACGATGGGCGTCGGCTCGATTCTCGACGCCCGGCGTGTCGTGCTCCTGGCCTTCGGCGAACACAAGGCTCCGATCGTCCGCAAGGCGGTGGAGGAGCCGCCCTGCAGCCATGTGTCGGCAAGCGCGCTGCAGCAGCACGCCGACGCCAGGTTCGTCCTCGACCGGGCCGCGGCGGCCCGGCTCACGCGATTTGATTCGCCCTGGCTCGTGGGCCCGCTCGACTCGATGGGCCTCGAATGGACCGAAGCCCTCACTCGCAAGGCCGTCATCTGGCTGGCGCTCCAACTCCAAAAGCCGATTCTCAAGCTCACCGATGAAGACTACAGCGAGCACGGTCTTCAGGATCTCGTCAGCAATCGCGGTCGCGCCTACGACATCAACATCGAAGTCTTCCGCTCGATGCAGGACACGATCACCGGCTGGCCGGGCGGCAAGCCGGGCCGGCCACGGAAGGTCCGCGGGACCGCGGCGGGGGCGACAGCAGGCAGCGACTCCCAGCCGGATGATTTCCCGAAGCGGGTGGTGATTTTCAGCCCGCACCCCGACGACGACGTGATCAGCATGGGTGGCACCTTCATCCGCCTCTGTGAGCAGGGGCACGAGGTGCACGTCGCCTATCAGACCAGCGGCAACATCGCCGTCTGGGACGAGTCGGCCGATAGGCACGTGGACTTCGTGGAGGAATTCTGCCGGGCGTTTGGCGTCGGCACAAAGTCGAGCGAGATCGCCGACACGATCCGCACCTTCCTCCGCACCAAGCACGCCGGCGAAGTGGACCTGCCGGAACTCCAGACCGTGAAGGGCCTGATCCGCCGCACGGAAGCCCGGGCCGGTGCCCGCTACTCCGGCGTAAAGCCGGAACACATCCATTTCCTCGACCTGCCGTTCTACGAGACCGGGCGTGTCCGCAAGAAGCCGATCGGCGCCGACGACATCGCGATCACCTCAAAACTCCTCGATGCGGTAAAGCCGCACCAGATCTACGCGGCCGGCGATCTCTCCGATCCCCACGGCACGCACCGCGTCTGCCTGAACGCGATCTTCCAGTCGCTGGAGAGCCTGGCTGACCGCGACTGGGCCAAGGCCTGCGAACTCTGGCTCTACCGCGGCGCCTGGCAGGAGTGGGAGCCCCACGAGATCGACATGGCGGTGCCCCTCTCTCCCGACGAGGTGAATCGCAAGCGAATGGCCATCTTCAAGCACGAGAGCCAGAAGGACCGAGCGCTGTTCCCCGGCCCCACCGACCCGCGGGAATTCTGGCAGCGGGCCGAGGATCGCAACCGCGAAACGGCCCGCCTCTACGACCGTCTCGGCCTGCCGGAATACGAGGCGATCGAGGGCTTTGTCCTGCACCGTGCCTGACCGTTCTACTCGCCACCTTTTCCGCCACTCTCTGCGTTCCGTCCCTTCGACACGTTCCCACTGAATCAACCGCCAGAGTCACACGACCATGGTTTGTTGCCGTTTTGGTCAACGGCAAACAGATCCTCGACGCCGACATCGCCCCCTACCGCGACGGCAAGCCCACTCCGGACGGCAAGCCCCATCCAGGCCTCGCCCGCACGCAGGGCCGCATCGGGTTTCTCGGCCACGGCGACGAGGTCCACTTCCGTGCGATCCGCATCCGCGAACTCGCCCCGGTGGCACGGCCGTGACGTCTTTTTGGTGACCGGCCTCTTTTCCCACCGTTTTCCCAGCTTTTTCGCTCTCGTCCGCGGCTGGGGCTGACGGTATCCTCCTGCCCCGCCATCGCGACAAAAGGGAGCAGGACCATGAGCCGCGCCGAACGACAGCGGGCACCAGCCCACCTGGAACGCCGCCGTTTCCTTCGCTGGGGCCTTGCGCCGCTGGCGATTCCTGTGCTGGCCGCCGCCGGGTGCCGGAGCATGCAGTTTGCCCGCGTGATGATGCCGGGCGAAGACGCCATGGTCGGCAGCCATCAGGCCGGGCAGGAGACCTTCACTCCGCTGGTGAACGATGCCGTCGCGAAACTCCTTGCCAGGCATGTCGATGCGGCCGTCCAGCAGGTGTCGTATGCCGAGGGAGCCGAGCCGCTCCCGCCGCCGAATCGGCGAATCTGCTTCGTCGGCGTCGAGAACAAGAGCGCTGAAGACATCGGCGATTTCAAGGAGCAGATCTACCAGTCGATCGACAGCCGCATCCTCGAATCGAGCGTCTTCCAGTCGGTGAATCGACGGTTCGTCGATGCCGGCCTCCGCGACACCCGGCTGCGGCCCGATCAACTGCTGGTGCCCGAGCACATGCGAACGTTCGCTGGCCACATGGAACAGCAGGGCCAGCCGATCGACTACCTGCTTTACGCCACGATCACTTCAGGCACCACCCGCGAAAACCGTGACTACCAGCGAGACTACGTGCTGACGCTGGAACTGGTCGAGGTCGGCACGGGCACCTACGACAAGCAGTCGGCCGAACTCAGCAAGGGCTACCACCACAGCCGCCTGAGCCGGTGGCGGGCCACCAATCCGCTGGCGCCATGAGTTGGCTTCACGTCCGTCGGCTGTGTGCCAGTCTGCCCGTACTTGTCGTCGCCCTGGCCCTCACAGGCTGCGCGACGCACATGATCCGCCTGCAGCCGGTGCGGGCGGCGTTCCAGCGGGGTGATGTTGCCGAGGCCGACAGGCTGATCGCCCACGAGCTCGAACAGCGGTCGAGCGAGGAGGACCTGCTGCTGCTCGACCGCGCCATGGTCACGCTCGCCGACGGCCGGCCCGCCGACGCCGAACGGATGCTGCGACAGGCACGCGACAGCTTCGAGCATCTGGAAGAAGAGAGCCCGGCCGAAACGACCTGGAGCATGCTCAGCGACGACGACGCCCGGGCCTACCACGGCGAAGACTACGAGAAGGTACTCCTACGGGCGATGCTGGCCCTCGCCAACCTCGTGCAGGATGGCGACGACGCCGAGGCCTACAGCCTGCAGGTGATCGACAAGCAGCACCGCATCGTGGCGGCAGCCGCCAGGCCCGACGGTACGAATCCCAAGGCTGCCTACCAGCAGGTCGCCCTCGCCCCCTACCTCCGCGGCATCATTCGCGAGGAGACCCACCGCGACTACGACGATGCCGCCCGGCAGTTTCAGCTGGTGGTCAACTGGCAGCCCGACTTCGGGCCGGGCCCCGGCCATCTGGCGCGGGCCGCAGGCGGCAGCCACTCCCGCCGCGGCCACGGCGTGGTCCACGTCTTCGCGCTGGTCGGCCATGGACCGTTCAAGACGGAGGTGGAGGAGATGCCGACGAGCACGTCGCTCCTCATCGCCGATCAGATCCTCAGCACGCAGATGGGGACGACGCTGCCCCCTACGATCGCGCCGATCAAGCTGCCGCGGATCGTTGCCGCACCGGGCGCTGCCGGAAGTGTGCAGGTGGCGGTGGGCGACTGGGCGGCCGGGCAGACGGAGACGATCACCGACATCTCGCAGATGGCCCTCCGTCAGCAGGAGGCCTTGCTGCCGTATTGTCTGGCACGGGCCGTGGCCCGTCGCACTGTCAAAAAAGGAACGATCTACGGCGTCAAGCAGGGGCTGGGCATGCGTGAGGGGCTGCCGTCGCTGGCCCTCGACGTGGCGGGGATCGCCTGGGAGGCGTCGGAAAACGCCGACACGCGGTGCTGGAGCCTCCTGCCCGACCGCATCCAGACGATGCGGCTGGAACTGCCTGTCGGCTCGCACACGCTCCTGCTGCGGCCGCTCGATCGCCAGGGTCAGCCGCTTGGCCCGCCCGTGCCACAGTCTGTCACGGTGGGCGACGGCCGCAACACCTACCTGCTCGTGCAGGCCACCGACGCAGGCTTCGTCGGACGCCCGCTCACCAACAGCCCCTAAGTGCCTAGAGAACAAGGTGCGTCCAGCCCGCGATGGCTCAATAGCCGTCGAGTGAACCAAACATCTCGATCATCGCCGCGGCCTCCGCGGTGCTGATCCTGTCGGTCCGCCGCGTGGCCGGCGCAACGCAGGCCGCCAGCAGCAGCTGCGGCTCGATGGCAGCGAGCCCGCGAAACCGCCGGGCAGTCGCCGGCCCCCGTGCGCGGACGGCGTCGGAAAGAGCCTGAAACTCCGCCTCGGAACAGGCATGCCGCGGCGGCGTGCCGTCCGCCGGCACCACCTCACCCCAGGGTGGCCGCACGATCTCGACATGGCCGCCGTCGAGCAGCGGCCGCATCCAGCGATAAAAAAACATCAGCATCAGCACGCCGCAATGGATGCCGTCGGCATCGGGATCCATCAGCAGGAGCACCCGTGCATACCGGAGTTTGGCCAGGTCAAACGCGTCGCCCCGGCCGGTGCCGAGACTGTCGGTGAGCGCCGTGAAGAGCGGGTGCGCCGCCAGTTTCTTCTCCGTCGCCCTGACCGCATTGAGCGGCTTGCCCTGCATCGCGATCACCGCCTGGGTCGTGGCATCCCGGACGCGTGTCACGGCCAACGCCGCCGACTCCCCCTCCACCACAAAGAGTTCCGGCACGACTCCCGCCGGCGCATACGATCCTGGCCCATGCAACGCACAGTCGTCGAGCTGCACCGGCCCAGAGGGATACGGCCTGGTCATCTTGTCATTTGGTCATCGGGGGGATTCGCGGACCATCGCGGCCTGGCCGGTGCGGGCCGATTCGTAACAGGCTTCCACAATGGCTACCGCCTTACGCCCCTCGAGGCCATCGAGCGCCGGCGCACGCCCCGCCCGCAGAGCCGCGATGAAGTCGGCGAAGTTGCGGGTGTGGCAGGAGTAGTTGATCGCCATCGGATCGGCGGCGCCCCCCGTCGTGCTGCTCGCCCCGCCAAACCGTTCCCGCGTGGCCGCATCGGCAGCCGCCTCCTCGCGAAATCGCCAGGTCGTCAGCTGTTCCTCCAGGATCTCCGCCGTGCCGTCGCGGCCCCCGAAGAGAAACCGCCGCATCTGCCCCGGATAGAGGCTCGTCGCGGCCAGCAGCTGACCGAGCCCGCCATTTTTGAACCGCAGGATCGCCACGCAGGTGTCCTCGACCTCCAGTCGCTTCACGTCGTGCGCCCGCACGGCTGAAAACGCCACGACGCTCTCGACCGGATTCTCGCCCGGCGCAAGGTCGGGCATCGAGGCACCGGCGATCCACTGCACCGCGTCCACGCCATGGATCGACTGGTTCATCACCGCGCCGCCACCATCGAGCGCCTTCGTGCCCTGCCAGCGGCCCGGACCGTAATAGGCGTCATCCCGCCACCACGGCACATAGCTGGCCGCGATCGCCAGCGGCCCGAAGCGACCAGCCGCCGCGGCCTCGTGCACCGCCTGCACCACGGGATTGAAACGCTGCGGAAAAATGGCGCCAAGCGTGATGCCGGCCTGCCTCGTCGCCGCCAGCACCTGATCGATGCGTTCGAGCGAAATCTCGAGCGGCTTCTCGCAGATCACATGCACGCCATGCCGGGCAGCGGCGAGTACGGCGTCGAGATGAGCGCCCGATGGCGTGGCCACCGTGACGAAATCGGGCCGCTCCGCCTCGAGCATGGCGTCGGTATCGCCATACCATGTGCAGCCGAACTCCTGCCCAAATGCCCGTCCCTTCTCCTCGGTGCGGCAGGTCGCCGCTACGAGGTCCACGCCGTCGATGTCGCCGAGAGCCCGCGCGTGCATCTTTGCGATCGCCCCAATGCCGATGATGGCCGCCCGCATGTTTTTCATTCCCTTTCCTCGTCTCTCGTGGCCTGTCGTCCTACGGCTACGCGTGTGCCGTCGCGATCAGCTGCGACAACAGCGGGAGCAGCTGCTTCTTGCGGCTGACCACGTTTTTGAGGGAATAGAGACTCCGGTCGAGACGCGGATAGTTGATCTCCTCCCAGGCCTCGCTCTCGCGCGAGAGCAGCAACAGCGATCCGTTGCTCACCACGTCGGTCACCAACAGCGCCGAGAAATCGAAGCGGTTGCGAACGGCAAACTCCTCGAGCGCCGTCCGCAGTTCATCCTTCCGCTCCCAGAACAGGTCAAAACCGGTCTCCTCGATCTGCGAGATCGAGAACCGCACGCCATGCTCTGTAAACTCTTTGCAGTCCTCGCCGATCACCTCCGCAGGCAGGCTCGACCGTAACGCCGAACCGATCTCGAAAAACTCACGGGCGTAGTGGTCGAGATCAACGTCGCAGATGGTCCGTAGCCAGGCGAGCACCTCGCGATCGGTGTCGGTGGTCGTGGGCGAGCGCAGGAACAGCGTGTCTGAAATGATCCCCGACGCCATGCAGAGGGCAATCCCCGGCCGCGGCACGATTCCCGCGGCTCGAAATTGCCGGGCCACCAGCGTGCAGGTCGAGCCCACCGGCTCGTTGATGAACCGGATCGGCTGCGTTGACTTGAGTCCCCCGCCCAGCCGGTGATGGTCGAGCACCTCGACGATCTCCGCCTCGTCCGCACCGCTGACCGCCTGCGACAGTTCGTTGTGATCCACGAGGACGAGTCGGGGCTTGGGCGGATTGATGAGGTCAGACTTGAACGAGAGGCCGACCAGTTCACCGTCGTCGGTAACCACAGGAAACACCGGCTGCGGCGACCGCTCCACGATGGCGCGGGCCTCGACGACGCTGGCCTTGCCCAACACGGTGACAACGTCGGTGTCCACCACCCGATCGATGAACTGCGACGACTTGATCCGCAGGGCCGTATTGAGCGTGTCGAAGGGGCTGAGGAGGACCGAGACGTTTCGAATCCTTGCCAGTTCCGCAAGCCCGGGAGAGAGTGAAAACCCGCCGGTGATCACCAACAGTCGCACGCCGTGCTCGATCGCCGGGAGTTGGATCGTGGGCCGGTCGCCGCAGACCACGATCAGCCGCTCCGCCGGAAACTTGTGCATCCGATCGGTGAAGCCCTCCGCACTCATCGCCCCTACCATCACGAGCAGTTCGTCCCGCTGCTCGGGATCGAGCGAGTGCTGGAACTGGCCGCCGAGCACGTCGTGAATCTTTTGCAGGCATGTCGTCACCGTCCGAAGCTTGAGCGGGTCGCCTTCGTCCTTGAAGAACAAATCCATGAGATGGAGCACGGAAAGCACGCCCACCACCCGGCGACGATCGTCCACGACGGGAATAGCCCGCAGATCGGCCGCCTGCATCCGCTGGTAGGCGTCGTGAAACGAATCACCAAACGAGGCCGTCACGATCTCGCGGCGGCAGAGGTCCTCGGCGGAGGGCCGCACGTCCATCACGATCCGCGGAGCCGGCAGTCCGGCCCGCGTGAGCACATACTCGGTCCGCTTGTTGGGCGGCCCACAGCAGGCGGCGATGGCGTCGGGCCGCGTGGTCTGCTGGAGGAGATCGGCGTAGGCGATGGCCGAACAGATGGCATCGGTATCAGGATTACGATGCCCAAAGACGAGGGTGCTCGGGGTGCTCATGGAGAACCAATCACAGGTGCTGGCTGAGGGGCTGAGACGGACCAGGACAGGAGAGGATACCACGGAGAGCCCGTCCGAACCGCCCGGCCGAATCAGGCTGCGCGTTTCCCACCACGTACCGAACGACCAGCTCCTTCTCCCAGCACTGCGTAGAGCGAATCACTCAGAGGCGACCTGTCGAAAAGCCCCATCCGCACGACATCGAAACCGGCGCTGCCGGCCATCGAAGCCAGCGTGGTGGCGGTGAAGTAGTTGACGTGGTCTGGCCAGCGAAAGCCGCACCATTTCCGCCCTCGGAGCCAGCGGCCGACGCAGTTGAAATTCGGCACCTTTACGATGAGCCGGCCGTCCGCAGTGAGGCGTTCGCGGCAGCGTCGCAGCAGCTTCAACGGCTCGATCTCGTGCTCCAGAATGCAGGACAGCACGATCAGATGCACGCTTGCGGGCTCGAGCATGGCGAGTCCCTCGATCCCAGTCGCATGGATGCAGCGGCCACCCCGGCCCGCCAGCGTCCGGTCTGCGACGGCGGCGAGGTGGTTTGAGATTTCGATGCCGATCGGCTCGATGCGTTCGGCGACGGCGGCGGGCACGCCCATGACAACACGCTCGATCAGCGTGCCCTCCGCACAACCGACATCCACCAGGCGGATCGCCCCTGACCCGAACGTGCAAGCGATGCTCCGGCCCATCGCAGCGACCTTGTCGCGTTTAAGCACGCGACGACGAAAGGTTTTTACGGCTTCGCTCATGGCGTGGATCGCAGGCTCGGCCTGCTGGCGACGCTGGCTCTCGGCCTTGTGGGTCACCTCCCACGCAAACGCATCGCGAAAGAGATCCTGCGCGGGCGGATTGGCGAGGTAGACAAACCCCGTGTCGGCACAGCGCCGCAGGCTCCACGGAAACGGCGCGTAGGGAAGCGGTTGCGACCGGGATGCCCGTTCAAGGAGGGGACAGCTCCGCAATGCTGGATTCATGGGATGGCTCCTGATCCGTTCACCGCCCGTGGAACAACAGCCCTCGGCTGCCCGCAAACCTTTCGTTATCGGCACGACAGGCAGCCATTCCACAGGCTTTCCAATCAGAATCTCCCCAGACGGGGGGCGTGAACGAAGCCTCTTCCCCATCCCCCCGGGCGAGAGGACGCCATCCACGGCAGAGAATGGCGGCCTCTCAACGACCGCCGACCCGCTTATTTTGCTTCCGGCGTGGCGGCCTGTTGCTTGCCGCCATCCCACAGGCCAACGCCTACGAGATACCAGCCCTCCGGCGTGGACTGCATGCTCATGCCGCTGAGCCCGAAATAGCGGCTGATCTGATCGAATTCGGGGAGCGAACTGCCGTCCACTTTCTGCTTTCCACCACTGGGATCACCGGTGGATTGTGGCCTTCCACCCTGTTTTCCATTCGCCGGCTCGTCGCCTTCCAAAACCCTCCTGAGCAACGTGCCGGCAAGGCTCTTGCTCTCGGGCAGACGACCGGTGCGAAGCAGTTCATAGGCTGGCCTGATCTCCTTCTCCGTGCGACTGAACGAACTCATCGACCACTCGCCGCCGAGCAGTTGCTTGAGTTCGGCGGCGACTTCCTGATAGCCGCCATCTTCAACGATCGACGACGTGCGCGGATTGCTCAGCACGCGTTCGAGGAAGTCACGATGCGACGCCAGAAAGATGTGCCCGTGGGCGACGGCCACGGAGAGGTTCGGCCAGACCGTCTCCTTCTCCTGCCGCTCCCGCTGCCTGGCCCGCCGCCGGCCGGCAGCGTCGTCGCCGTCCGACGATCCGGCGTTGTTCTCGGGGGTGGACGCTGCCTTGACTGTCTCCCAGATCACATGCCCGCCGGCCTCGACCTTGCGGACGTCCGACTCGCTCGTCATCCCCTTGGCGATCACCGCCGCCACCGCTTCGGGATTGCTTGTCTCGATCGCGATCAACATCCGCTCGCAGTCTGGATCGATGGGCGACGTGTGGTCGCTCGCGACCGCACACCGCTTCCCCAGATGCTTGATCAGGTCGTCACGCACCTTGATCTGCGGGCCATCCGGATCCTCCTCGAGGCTGGCGATGACATCCTCAAACACCCCCGCCTCACCGATGACGTCGTCCACCAGGGGCTGCATCGAGTCAAACGCATTCGCGATATCCCATTGGAAGGACACCCACGACCCCGCGCCGCCCGGCACCCATGCCGCCGGAGCGAGGCCCTCCACGTTTGGAAAACGCAGCATGCGGGCCGCCTTCTCGAAACGATCGGGACCGTCGGCCGGTCGGCCGTTCTGCGGCGGGGCATAGATCAGCGTGTTGTGTCGGAGATCGACGTTGCCTTCCCCGAAGAAAAGGTAGCCACCCGCGGCATTCACAGCGTCAAAACCCTGCCGTCGCAGGATGGCGATGTAATCGGGCCCCTTCTTGTTTTTGTTGGGGGGAAACGTCCGCCGGTCGGCGGCCAGATAGGCGAGCGGATCGACGAACCACCGCACCGGCGTTGCCGTCGCAGGCACGCCCTTCCCACAGCGTTCCATCACTTTCGCAAATGCCGGCACCGCCGCGAGCGGATCAGT
Organism: Pirellulales bacterium; assembly: GCA_040397635.1. Taxonomy (GTDB): domain Bacteria; phylum Planctomycetota; class Planctomycetia; order Pirellulales; family UBA1268; genus CAMCQY01. The sequence goes on along the minus strand of JBBAVO010000055.1, from coordinate 1,418 downwards.
CCGAACGACGGAAGCGTTGCCGACTGCCGGGGCCATCTCGGCCACGGCATCGGGCCGATCGCCGAGGATGACGGCCGACGGCAGCACCGCGATGGCCAACTGCCGGGGCTTGGCGGTGGCCGACGCACCCGCCGTGGTGCCGGTCGACGCTGCGGCACCGGAAGCAGGGGGCGCGGGGAAAGTGAAAGCCTTGATCGGGGCCGGAGCGGTGAGCGGCTTGCCTCCCTTGGCGGCCACCCTCCCCAGCAAGGCCTCCACGACCGGCCCGACCTCGGCCTCGCGGCCCGTGGTGTCGATGAGCGCGACGGTTGTCAGCATGCCGTCCGACCGTTCGATCACGGCCAGGGCGATCTCGCCCCCGGCGATCTTCTCGACCTCCTCGAGGGTGATCTCGAGCGTGCCCCGCAGCGGGTCGGCAGAGGTCCTGCCCTGCTGCCGCAGGCCGTCCAGGAAGGTGCTCATGAGTGGATCGTAAACGAGGCCGCCCAGGGCCGACCGCTCAAACCGCTTCCGCAGGGCCTGGGGATCGGCCACGCTCACCCAGACGCGGGTGGAGGCCGGCAGCAGTTTTTCGCTCGGGGGAAAGGACGCCGCCTCGCCACGGCCGGGAGCCAACGCGACGATTACCGCGGCGGCCAGAGTGCAGGCGACGCGACACGCCATGCCCCGACCAGTCCAAATCCTGAACCACTCCCTGCGTCCCAACATGACAGCCTCCCTGATGCACCAAGTCCTGTGGAATCAAGCTTCGCGGCCGCATCCATCCATAATCCATCCATACGGATGCCAGACGCATGCAGCGTTCCCAAGCGAAGCATCCAGCGCCGCCGAGACTCGCCCCGGATCATACGAAAATCGACGGCAGGCGGCTACGGACGGGTGTCAGGCCTCGAGGAGGCAGGCGTACGCCGACATCCCGGCGCCATAGGCCGTCATGAGCACCTTCTCGCCCGGCTTGATGCCGCGGTCCATGAGGTGCTTGAGAATGAACAGGACCGTGGGCGACGACATGTTGCCATAATCCTGGAGCACCTGCCTCGTCGGTGCCATCTGTTCCTCTGTCAGTTCGAGAGCCTCCTCGAGGGCCGCCACCATTCTGTCGCCGCCGGGATGGATGGCCCAGTGCTGGATGTCGCCACGGGACAGCCCGTTCCGTTCGAGCAGTTCGTCGATCATGGGAGGCACCACGGTCCGCACGACTTTGGGGAGCTGCACGGACAGCTTGTTGTGGAGCTTTCCCTGCTTGTAGACATACCGCACATCTTCTCGGAACGAGGTGTCGATGCATCCAGCCGAATCGATGATCCGCAGGCCCTCAGGGCGGGTCCACAGGACCGCCGCCGCCGCCCCATCGCCGAAGATCGCGTTGGAGATCAGCAGGCTCATGTCGTTGTCCATCTGGTAGGTCGCGCTGCAGA
>JBBAVO010000054.1:13933-15318 GCA_040397635.1 Pirellulales bacterium | reverse complement strand
CAAGTTGAAAACTTGCCGCCACGGGGAGTGGCCGTCTAGTCGTTTCGCGGCGGAAAATGAGCTTCCCGGATTCTGGAGCGATCTCTTAAGCTCACGGACCCTTGGAGATCATTCGCATGAAAACTTTCTTTTGGCCGCTGTTTGCGGCGGTGTCGTGGCTGTTCGTAATGGGCGGCGGGATCGGTTTCGCGCAGGTGCAGGCCGTTGATCCGCCTGCGGCGGTGCCGGCCGCCAACGCGAATCCTTTGGCCGACCTGCTCACGATGGCCTATCAGCCGAAGGACACACCAGCGGGTGCGGTCCGCCTGGCTGGGTCATCCACGCTGCAGCAGGCGGCAGCGCATTGGGCCCATGGGTTTCATCGGCTTCACCCCGACGTGGAGTGCTCGATCGAAACCGGCAGCTCCGAGGCTGGCTGGAAGTCGCTCGTCGAAGGCAAGGCCGACGTCGCGCTCATGAGCCGGCCGGTGACCGATGCCGAGAAGGCGGCCTGGGAGAAGCAGAGTGCCAAGCGACTGGTTGTCGTGGTGGCGGCCTTCAGTCGTTTCGTCTGGATCGTGCACCCGTCCAATCCGATTGCGGAACTCAGGTGGTCACCCGAGACGGGCATTCTGCGGCCGGCCGCGAAGGACGCTGCTGCAACCGCCGACTCTCTGGCAGCGACCCACTGGGATCGCCTCAACGGCAATGCCGACTGGAAAGACGTGCCGATTCGCGTGCATGGTCGTGCCCTCGGCTCGGGCACGCGCTGGCACATGGACCGCCTGCTCACCGGGGCGACCTCCTGCCAACTTGCAACCACCGAGCACAAGACGGAGGCTGAGTTGGTTGAGGCCATCGCCGCCGACAAGGGAGGCCTTGGGCTGGTCGGCGACGAGCATGCCCACTGGCCCGGCGTGAAGCGGCTGCCGCTGGTGATTCCGGCGAATGCCGCGCCGCTGGCCGATGCTGTGGCGGGGTCGGACCGCACGCCCGATTGCCGGCCGTTGTTCTTGGCGGTGGCCGTGCCGAAGGATGGCTCCATGTCGCCGCAGTTGCGGGAAATGCTGGAGTATGTGCTCAGTTATTCGGGTCAGCTCGATGTGGCCAAGGATGGTCTGCTGCCGCTCTCGCGAGGTGAGATCCACGCCCAGAAGGATCTGCTCGGCTGGTCCATGGCCAGGTAGTGCGGTGGCAGAGGTGATTCGTGTGTCGCCAACGGTGCCAATGCTTAGGAACAGGTTTTCACGCATGACTTTCATCAGTGTTCGTTCGCGATTCCGTGGTGCCCGATTGGTGGGTGTTCCGTCGGTCGTCTCGCTGGTGTGCCTCGCGTCGGCGGCTTGGACGGTGGGCCCGGGCCGGTCGCTGGCGCAGGATGTCCGCACAGACGTCCGCACAAGGGA
>JBBAVO010000054.1:0-13833 GCA_040397635.1 Pirellulales bacterium | reverse complement strand
CAGGCTGGCGACACGATCATCAACGTGGGGGGCTATCAGGTCGGCATGGTCGGCGACCGGGTCTACGATGTGGGAGACGAGGTGGTAAAGCACGTGAATGCGGCCGGCCAGGTCCCGTTGCTGGTCCGCAACGGGCGAACCGGTGCCCTCACGACCATTCCTGCGCAGTTCGGCACGGCATCGCGGGCCATCAACGGGGTGCTGAATGCGCCGCAGGGTTTGCAGGTGCCGCCGACCTCGGTGATCACGGTGCGGTTGCTCGACGTCACCGAGCCGCAGTGGCGGGATGCGGCACTGACGCAGGGCCAATTGCCGGCCGCCCGGGGATTTCCGGTGTCGTATCGGCTTGATCCGCCCCCCGCCGCGCCACAGCACCGCTACGCCATCGATGCGCGGGTGGAGGATGCGGGCCATGTGCTGTTGCAGACCAACTCGCCCGTCACGCTCGCCTCGCTCGACCGTGAACAAAGGGTCGATCTCACGCTCGCTGGACAAGCCGCACCGGCGCCGACGGCCGTGGTGCCCAGTGCCCAGATTCAGCAGTGGATCCAGACCTATCTCGGCCGTCCGCCGAGGCCCTACGAGACCGAGGTCTGGCTGGCCGATCTTCAGCAGGGGAAGTCGCTGGCCGACGTACAGGCGGGCATCCTCAGCAGTTCGGAATACTTCGAACGGCAGCGGTCCAATCGTGACCTCTACGTGGCCGATGTGTTCCGTCAGCTCTACGGCGTGCCGCCGACGCCTGTGCAACTCGCCGATCTCCAGGCCCGCTACGATCGGGCCCAGGGCGTGCGGCTGCCGTTCGTGCAGCAGTTGCAGCAGCAGCCGCGATAGGGCCTCGCCTTGGAAACGACAAGCGTGCGAACGCCGCCTTCGACGATCGTCAGCGTGTGGCCGGGCCGGTTGCTCTTGGCGGTCGTTGCAGTCGTCGGTGTCGTCTGCATGCCTCGCGAGATGTATCCGGGCGATCCAGTGACGATGCGTGAGGAGACGCGAGCCATTCTCCTGCGGGGAGAACTGGCTGTTTCCGACCGCGTCGTCCGGGAATATTCCAGCGGTGAGCCGGGCCAATACATCGTGGATAATCCCCGCAACGGCCGGTCGTACTCCAAGTATGGCTCGATGGCGGCCTGGTTCTATCTCGTGCCGATGGGCCTGGAGAGGCTGATTGAGGGCGACCTGCCCCCGTTTGGGAGCCAAAGACGGGTTCTCTATCTCAATCTGTTCAATGTTGCGTTATCGCTGCTCGTGGCGGCGTCTTTGTTCCGGACATCGCAGCGATTTGGTGCGGTGCAATGGGTGGCGGCGACCTATGTGGGGCTCTGTTTCTACACCACGTTCCTGTGGAACTATCTGCGGGTGCAGAATTCGGAGATCATGCAACTGCTGCTATTCGCTTGGGCGGTCACAGCGTTTCTTGATGTTCTTGACGCACGGCAGCATGGCCGTGGTAGCGGTCGTGCCGTGGTTCGTCTCTGGGCTGCCTGCGGGGCGCTGCTGCTGACCAAGGTCGCCTATCTGCTTGCCGGTCCGCTTTTTGCGATTGGCTTGTTGGTGGATCGGAAGACCAGGCTGGGCGGCTCATGGCTCGCCGCGTTGATCGCCGAGGCGAAGGCCCACATCGTGCCAGCGAGCGTTGCCGTTGGTCTGTGGTTGGGCATCAATGCCGTGAAATTCGGCTCTCCCTGGCGGACGGGATACCACGTCTGGAAGCCTGAGATCCATGGATTTACCGGTGATCTGTTCGACGCGATGTACCACCTGCTCTTCACGGCGCAATGGGGGCTGGCGTTTTGTTTTCCGATGCTCCTCCTCGCATTGCCATTCATTGGACGTTGGTGTCGGCGGGATCCGATCCGGTACGGCACGCTGCTGGGCATCGGCGTGACCTATCTCCTGCTGATCGGCATGCTGCCAAGTTGGCGAGGCGAAATGTGTTACGGTCCGAGGTACTGGCTGTTCGTGCTGCCATTTGTCGCGCTGCCGGCTGTCAGTTGCATACAAAGCCTGGCCAGTGGCACGAGACCGGCCTGGGTGGCGGTGGCGGTTGTCTCGGTGGGCTTGCTCTACTCCACCGCATTGCAGTGGCAGGTCAACAACCATTCGTTCATGGCGTTTTACTCCCTGCGGGGGCCGCTTGAACAAAACATGGGGATTACGGCCGCACGCTATTTCCTTCAGCACAGCTACGGTCGGGTTCTCTGGGACTTCTCGCGGGCACAGGATGACCTGACAGCCCTGCCCTGGTGGAAAGATATGAAGCCGCGGCTGATTCCACAGGCCGCCGGAGCCTACGAGCAACACGTGCGGGACGTTCTGTCAAACCGCAATTTCTACTGGCTCAAGACGAAGTAACGTGCTCTGATCCCCCCCAGATGCGCTCTCTGGAAGTGGTGCTTTTTCAGGGGGGCAGGTCACCGCTGGGTCAGATGCCGTCGAGGAGCCCGGTGCTGTCGCCGAGGCTGTCGATCGTGACGCCCAGCCGGTGCAGCAGCGACAGATGGAGGTTGGTGGCCGGCGTGCCCTTTGCGAACCGCACATGACTCCCGGGCCGGAGCGATCCCGAGCCGCCACCAGCCAGCAGGATCGGCAGGTTTTCGTGGTCATGGCGGTTGCTGTCGCCCATGCCGCTGCCGTAGGCAATCATGCAGCGGTCGAGGAGCGTGCCGTCTGCCTCCTTGATGGCCTGGAGCCGCGTGAGCAGATAGGCCAATTGCTCCACGTGAAAGCGGTTGATGGTACGGAGCTTCGCATGCTTCTCGGGATCGTTGCCATGGTGGGAGAGCTCGTGGTGGCCCTCAGGCACGCCGACGAACGAGTAGTCCCTGTTGCTTCCCTCGTTGGCGAAGACGAACGTTGCCAATCGCGTCTGGTCGGTCTGAAAAGCCACCACCAGCAGGTCGGCCAGGAGCCGGAGGTGCTCCTCGTAGGTCGTCGGCATCTCCTCGGGCTTCTTGATACCCAGGCCGCCGGCAGCCTTACTCGACCGCTCGATCCGACGCTCCAGTTCGCGCACCGAGGAGAGATATTCGTCCAGCTTCCGCTGGTCGGCGACGCCGAGCGAACTGCTGAGGCGTTTGGCGTCCTCCCGCACGAAGTCGAGCACGCTGCGGTTGACCGACGCCCGCCGGACCCGCGCCGCCTCCGATTCCTCCGGCCTGCCGTTCTCGAAGAGCCGCTCGAAGATCAGCCGGGGATCGGTCTCCTTTGGAACCGGCTGTGTCTCGCTCCTCCACGAGATGGTGGACGAGTAGGCGCAGCTGTAGCCCGAATCGCAGGAGCCCGACTGCGCGCCGGCCTCGGCGCCAATCTCCAGCGACGGCAGTCGCGTTCGCTTGCCGATCGCCCGGGCGGCGATCTGGTCGGCCGACGCACCGGCGCAGATGTCGGCTCCGGACGTCTTGCGGGCCTGCACGCCCGTGAGGAACGTGGTCATGGCCCGTGCATGGTCGCCGCCGCCGTCGCCGTTGGCATTGGCTTTCTTGTGCGCTAACCCGCTGAGCACGCTCCACTGGCCGCGGAGGTCGGCCAGCGGTTCGAGAATCCAGGGGACCTTGAAGTCGGTTCCCTCGGACGTGGGCGTCCAGTCGGGCATGTGCATGCCGTTGGGGGAGTAGATGAACGCCGTCCGCACTGGCATGCGGCCCGAGGGCTTCCGTGGCGCGGCGAGCGCCGCTGCTGGCAGCATCGCCTCCAGAACGGGCAGGGCAAGCGCCGTGCCCAGACCGCGAATGACTGTGCGCCGCGAGAGAACCCTGCTCATAAACGCTCTCCAGTGCTGCCGCACCGATTCCCGTGCAGATCCACTGCCTACGACGGCCCACGCTGGTCCGTCCAACCGCGTGCATTCGAACCCTGATCACCCCCGACCCCGACACGTATTATCGGGCCGAGGTCGACTCCCGCTTGCGAAAAGCGGGGCTCTTTACGATCTCCTCCACAAGCACCGAAAACCTGTCGCCCTCGGCGGCCATCCGCCCGGCGATCCGCTCGATGGCGCAGGCATCATACCATTCGAGCCCGCGGCCCAGCGCGTAGGTGAGCAGCTTTTCGGCCAGGCACCGGCGGAACTCCTCCCGGCGGTCGAGCAACACCTGGCGCAACTCCTTTGGCCCCCGGAAGCTACGGCCCCCTGGGAGTTCGCCGCCGGCATCGACCGCAGCCGCACCATCCTGCGTCCGCCAAGCCCCTATCGCGTCGTAGTTTTCGAGGCCGAATCCGAGCGGATCCATGAGCTGGTGGCAGGAGGCGCAGGCCGGGTCGGACCGGTGCTGCTCCATCCGCTGCCGGAGGGTTCCGGTCAGCGCGGCGGCCGCGGCATCCTGCAGTTCCGGGACGTTGGGCGGGGCTGGCGGGGGAGGAGCGGCGAACAGGTTCTCCAGAATCCACTTCCCCCGTTTCACCGGACTCGTCCGCGTCGGGTTGCTGGTGACCGTCAGAATACTCGCCTGCCCGAGCAGGCCCCCCCGCCGTTCGGGGTCGACCGTGACGCGGACCAGGGCGTCGCCCGTCACGCCCGGAATGCCGTAGTGCTTCGCCAGCCGCTCGTTGACGAACGTGTAGTCCGCATTGAGGAACTCGAGCAGGCTGCGGTCCTCCCGCACGATCGTCCAGAAGAACTCCTCGGTCTCCCGGCGCATCGCTCGCCGCAGGTCGTCGTCGAACCCGGTGAACCGGCCGCGATCGGGCGTGGCCTCCTCGAGCCCGCGCAGTTGAAGCCACTGGCCGGCGAAGTTTTCGACGAGTGCCCGTGTCTTGTCGTCCTTGAGCATACGGACGGCCTCCGCCACGACCTCCGCGTCGGTCGCCAATTCGCCCCGGGCCGCGGCACGAAAGAGCCGGTCGTCGGGCATGCTGCTCCAGAGGAAGGATGCGAGTCGCGCGGCCACCTCAAAATCGTCGAGCGTGCGGATCTTTCCGGCCGGCGGCTCCTGCTCCACGCGAAACAGAAACGAGGGCGACACCAGGATCGCCGTGACAGCGGCCTGCATCGCCCGCTCGATCGACTGCCCGTCCTCACGGGCCGACTCATAAACCCGCGCGAGCGACTCGACCTCGGCATCGGTCGCCCGGCGGCGGAAGGCCCGCGAGGCCAGCGGTCGGAGGATCTCCTTCGCCTGATCATACTGTTCCGCGAACGAGCCCTTGGAATCGATCGGCTTCCGGAAGAATCGCACGTGAGCCTCGGGCAGTGGATCGGGCATCACGCCGATCGGCCCCACGACGAGGATGCGATCGACGACAAGGTTGCGATCCTCCTTCTTCTTCGTGCGGGGATCGGTACCGGAGAAGTCGTTGAGAAAGCCGATGTCGATGCGATGCGTGCCGGCCGCGACGTTCAGCCGGATCTCGAAGTCGCGGAACTGTGGCTTGCCGTTGCGGACGTCGAACTTCTTCTTGACCGTCTTGTCGAATGCGATGGACATCTTCGGAGGTTCCGGACCTGCGAGAATGCCCGCGGCACGCACCCGGAGGATGTAGCTGCCGGCGGTTGGAAACTCCACGTCGTGCCCGAAGTCCCCGTTTGAGTTGAGTTGCTTGCCGGCGAGATTCTGGACGGCGGCCGTCTCGGCATCGGCGGCGTAAATGACCGCCTGCGCCACCTCCTCGGCCGCCCGAAGATACCGCTCGAGCAGAACGGGCGACACCGAGAGCACGTCGCCGATGTTGTCGAATCCGTACCCGACGTCGTCCGAGGGAAAATCGTCGGCAGGGGCGATCGCGACGCCGAAGAGATCGCGGATCGTGTTGTTGTATTCGGCCCGATTGAGCCGGCGGATCGTGACGCGTCCTGGACGCTCGCCATGCGAACAGTCGGGCTTGAGCGCGAACCCGCTGATCCATCCGGTCAGGGCCTCGCGTTCCGCGTCGGTCGGCTGATCGGCGTCGCGCGGGGGCATGGCCTTGCCCTGCACCTGCCGCAGCACCTTCAGCCAGATGCCCCGGTCCGTGCTACGGGCCGCATCCTCGGTGCAGTCATCAAGCGAGACGCCCCCCTCGGCATCCTTGCCAGCATGGCAGTCGAGGCAGAATTTCGCCAGCAGCGGCTTCACTTCGGAGTCGAACGGCGCGGCGGTGGCCTCGCGCATCGCTACCGACGCCAGCAAGAGGGGCCAGGCCACGGCGGCGATCGGCCCGTTCACCCAAGGCCGTTGTTCCCGAGACGCTGTCATGATGGGCGTTCCCGATTGCGTGCGGATCGCCCGCCTGTACGACAGGTCAGAGCACCCGGTATCTTGTATCTGGGATCATGCCGGATGACCAGTTCCATGGATAGACCGGCACGCAGTGTAAGCCGCGACCGACCACGACACGACTGCACGGGAGAGACATGATGCACATCGACGACAGGCGTTTCCGCAGATGTTCCCACAGATGGTTTCGGGCAGCTGTTCTGGCGTCGGCCTGCTGGCTCATCGCAGGCGGTGCCGTGTTCACGGGCCGGGCGGCGGCTGCGGAGCCGGCGGTGGTCGGGCCGACGTGGACGCACCTGCAGGCCCGCGCCAGCGAACTCGACCCTCGGGCCAAGCCACATCCGGAAATCGACTTCGTCTTCGAGAAGAACGGGAAACCGGAGGATGTCGAGCATGCGTCGGTCGACACCAAGGTCACGTCGCGGGGCCGGCTCGTCGTCTGGCTGATGGGTTACAACAAAGACCTCTTCCAGCGGCTCAACTCCTACGGCCTGCACGCCGTCCAGCCGCACTATGCCAACAAGTGGTTCGGGGTCCTCAAGCCGACCGATCGGATGGCCCGCGGCAATGTGCGGCTGGAGGCCTCGACGGGCGAGGATGTCAGCGACCAGATCGACATCCCCGCCCCCGACTCGATGGCTGAGCGCGTGCGGGCGATGCTCCACTGGCTCGTGCGGACCCATCCACAGGGAAAGTGGAAGCAGTTCCTCACCCCGGAGGGCGACAAGGTCCGCTGGGAGAAGGTGATCGTCGCCGGCGCGTCCCACGGTGCCACGACGGCGGCCCGGTTCGCCAAACAGGTGAAGGTCGATCGGGTGGTGATGCTCTGCGGACCGCGCGACCAGGATCAGGACTGGCAGTCGCTCCCCTCGGAGACGCCTGGGGAACGCTTCTTTGGCTTCTCGCACGTCCTCGATGGCGGCTGGAGCGGCGACCACTACTGTCGCTCGTGGGAACTGCTCGGCATGAACGCCTACGGCGGCATCATCAACGTCGATGACACGCCGCCGCCATTCGGCAATTCGCGGCGGCTGATCACCGCCGCCGACGTCGGTGGCAACGCCGACAAGGCCCACTCGGCGGTGCAGCCTGGCTCGGGTTCGCCTCGGAATGCCAAAGGCGAATTCCTCTACGAGCCGGTCTGGAAATACCTGTTCACCCACCCCATCGCCACGGTCGGCGAGGCGTCGCCCACTGATCCCGACTGCCAGCAGGACCATCCGCTGGGTAAGTGATGTGAGGAAGTGAGGGGCTGTGTCCGCGACGGCCTAGGCTGGGGTATGGATGGCCACCGGCGTGCCGATGCGGGCGCTCAACCGCTCGTCGGCACGGCCCTCCACGACGGCCGCCTCGATGAAGCCGTGGGAGCCGACGAGCACCACGGCCGTGCCCTGGGACGCCTCGCCGTAGGTGCGCACGATAGTCGTGATCTCGTGCGGGCCCACGCGGAGCCGGCCCGTGGCTGCGAGCCGCGGCAGGAGCGAGGCGGGTAGGTTCGTCACCAGATTGCCAAAGGCATCGATGGAGATCACTTCGCCTCGTATGCCCGTGGGCGTTTCCTCTGGAGTCGGCCAGCGCAGGCGCATGAGGTGATGGAGCGGCTCGCCGAGTGTGTCGTGGTTCAGGCCGTCGAGCAGCCGTACGGCCAGAGGGGCGAGCACGTCACGGCCGTGGAAGGTCGCCGCCGCGTCGGCCGGGATGGCGAGACGGCGTGCTGCGATCAGCGGCAGCCGCTGAACCGCGAGCGTGAGCACGCCGTTGTCGGGGCAGAGAACTTCCTGGTGCGATTCCGCAGTGCCCAGCCGGGCCCAGACGAGGCCGCGGTCGGTGCCGACGCCGGGATCGACGACCACGATGTGGAGCGTGCCGGATGGAAACGCCGAGCAGCTCTGGCCGACGAGCCATGCGGCGGCACGGATGTCGTGCGGCGGCACGTCGTGGGAGATGTCAACGAGCGCGAACGGAGTCGTGGCGTGCAGGAGCCGGCCCTTCAGCTCGGCTACATACCCGCTGCCGGAGCCAAAGTCGGTGGTGAGCGTGACGACGCGAGGCATGTGCCCGGAGCCCTGCTCCGATCCCGTGCGGCTGCCGCCGTCAGTCCATCCCGCGGATCAGGTCGATGCAGGTAGCCCGCACCTTGCCCGGATTGACGTTGGGGTTTTTCTTCTTCGCCTGTCCAATCAGGCCGGCGGCAGCCTGCTCCTTGCCGCTCTTCACGTCGGCCACGATCTTCGGGTTGGCGGCCAGCAGTTCGCGGCAGAGGGCGATCACGTCGTCGTCGCTGACGGCCGAGATGCCCATGCTCGCCACCACCTCGTCCACCGGGCGGCCGCTGGTCACCATCTCAGCGAAAATCTCGCGGCCACGGCTGGTGTCGAAGTCGCCCTTCATCACGCGGCTGATCAGGTCGGCCAGGCCCGCCGGCCGGATCGGGAAGGCGGCAACGGTGCCGTTGGTCTCGTTGAGAATGCGGAGCACGTCCTGCTGCATCCAGTTGCTCGCGACCTTGCCTTCGCCCACGCGGGTGGCGAGATCCTCAAAATAGTCCACGAGGTCGCGGCCCTGATTCACGAGCACGTCGGCATCGTAGGGCGAGATCATCCACTTCGACGCGAGCGTCTTGCGGAGCGACACGGGCGGTTCGCCCATCCCATCACGGATCGAAGCGATCTGCTCGGCTGTGACCGTCACGGGCACAAGGTCGGGCTCGGGGAAGTAGCGATAGTCGCTCGATTCCTCCTTGTGACGCTGGGCCCGCGTGATGCCGGCCGGATCGTCCCAGCCGCGGGTCTGCTTCGGCGTCTTGCCCATCTCGGCCTTCGTCGCCTGCCACTCTTCCCACTGCCGGGCGGCCTCGTAGGTGAGTGCCCGCTCGACCGATCGGAAGCTGTTCATGTTCTTGATTTCGACGATCGGCGTCTTGGCGATCCGGCCGTCAGGCTGCGGTATATGCAAATTGACGTTGGCATCGACGCGGAGGCTTCCCTCCTGCATGTTGCAGTCACTCACGCCGAGATAAACCAGCAGAAGCTTCAACTCGTTGAGCCAGGCCCGGGCCTCCGGCGGGCTCCGCAGGTCGGGCTGCGTGACGATCTCGCACAGCGGTGTGCCAGCGCGGTTCAAATCGATGCGGGTGTCGCCCGTACCGGCGGCCTCGTCGTGCATGCTCTTGCCGGCGTCTTCTTCCAGGTGCACGCGGATGATGCCCACGCGACGCGGCTCGAAGGCCCCCTTTGGGTCGACCACCTCAAGCGTGCCGTCGCTCGAAAACGGCAGGTCGAACTGGCTGATCTGGTAGCCCTTGGGGAGGTCTGGATAGAAGTAGTTTTTGCGGTCCCACTTCGTGAACGGGGCAATCGAGCACTCAAGCGCGAGCGCGGCCCGCAGGGCCAGGTCGAAGGCCTGTCGGTTCATCACCGGCAGCGATCCCGGCAGGCCGAGGCAGGTCGGGCAGACCTGTGTATTCGGCGCACCGCCAAACTTCGTGGAGCAGCCGCAGAAGAGCTTCGTGCGGGTCATCAGCTGCACGTGCACTTCCAGGCCGATGATCGTGGTGTAGGGTGCGGCGTTGCTCATGCCTTCACCTCCCCCGTGGTCTTGGGACGGCGGCGGTGCCAGTCGGTGAGTCGCTGGAAGCGGTCGGCCGCCTGAAGCAAGAGCGGCTCGGCCAGCGGCGGCGCCTGCAACTGGAAGCCGATCGGCAGGCCCGACTTGGTGAATCCGCAGGGGAACGAGATGCCCCCAACGCCGGCCAGATTCGTGCCCACCGTGTAGAGGTCGACAAGATACATCGCCAGCGGGTCGTCGGTCTTCTCGCCGAGCTTGAAGGCAGGCGTAGCCGAGACGGGGCCACCGATAAGGTCCACCGACTGGAAGGCGTCGAGGTAGTCCTGTCGGATCAGCCGCCTCACCCGCAGGGCCTTCGCGTAGTAGGCGTCGTAGTAGCCCGCCGAGAGGGCGTAGGTGCCGAGCATGATCCGTCGCTTCACTTCCGGCCCAAATCCTTCGGCGCGGCTGCGGCAATACATTTCGACGAGCGGCGATTCGAAGCCGCCGGCTTTTTGGACTGGCTCGGCCCGGTGTCCCCCGGGTTCGGCCCGGTGTCCATAGTGAGCTCCGTCATAGCGTGCGAGATTGCTCGACGCCTCGCAGGGCGCGATCAGATAGTAGGTGGGGATGCCGTACTTCGCGTGCGGCAGCTTCACGTCGTGGACGGTCGCTCCGGCCGCCTTCAGCACCGCAAACGCCTCATCGACGCCCTTTGCCACTTCGGGATCGAGGCCCTCTGCGTAGTGCTCGGGCACGCGGCCGATCCGTATGCCGGCCAGCGGCTTGTCGAGCAGGTCGGTATACCGCGGCACATCGACCGCCAGCGAGGTGGAGTCGCCCGGATCATGCCCGGCGATCGTCTCCATGATCAGGGCACAGTCGGCGGCGCTGCGGGCCATCGGGCCGATCTGGTCGAGGCTCGACGCGAAGGCGACCAGGCCACGGCGGCTGACGCGGCCGTAGGTCGGCTTCAGCCCGGTGATGCCGCAGAGTCCGGCGGGCTGCCGGATCGAGCCACCGGTGTCGGAGCCGATCGCCACGGGGGCCATGTCGCCCGCCACGCAGGCTGCCGAGCCGCCGCTCGAACCGCCCGGGGCCCGCGACAGGTCCCACGGGTTGCGAACCGGTCCGAACGCGGAATTCTCGTTCGAGCCGCCCATGGCGAACTCGTCCATGTTGGTCTTGCCCACGAACACCGCATCGGCCTTTCGTAGCCGGGCGACCACGTCGGCGTCATAGGGTGGTCGGAACCCCTGCAGCATCTTCGACGCGCAGGTTGTTGGCATGTCGGCTGTGCAGAGCACATCCTTGAGCGCCATCGGCAGGCCAGCGAGGGCTCCGAGCTGCTTGCCTGCCTTCCGTCGGGCGTCGATGTCGGCCGCCCGCGTCAGGGCTCCATCGCGATCAACCGCGAGGAAGGCGTTGATCGAGCCATTGGTCGCCTCGATCCGGTCGAGAAAGGCCGTCGTGCATTGGACGGCCGTGATGTCGCCCTGCCGCAGGGCGGCGACCAGATCAACGGCGGACATTTCGATGGGTTGCATGATGCTCGTGCGGCAAAGCGGAGGGAACGATCTCGGAAAGCACAAACGGACGTGCGACGTGCAGAACAGTCAGCGGCTATGCCGCTCCCGAGTCACCCAGCACGGCCGGCACGAGGAAGCATTCGCCGTCGTGCCGCGGCGCCGACTGCAGTGCCTCGGCCGTGGTGAGCGAGGCGGCCGGCACGTCGTCACGGAACACGTTTTGCGTGTCGAGCGGGTGGGCCAAAGGCGCCACGTCGGACGTGTCGAGTTCGCCGAGCATCGACACGAAGCCGACGATCTTCGACAGTTCGCCGGTCATCCGCTCGAGGTCCGATTCAGAGAGGGCAAGCCGCGCGAGCAGGCCGACCTTTGCGACATCCTTCGCCGTCAGCGGCTGCGGTGGAGTGGTCACGCGTGCGCTCGGTTCTTTCGCAGTCTCGTGGAACGTGGCTCAGAGGGGTTGCCAAGGCCCGGCAGGAGGGCGAGTGTACCGACCGCGACCTCAACACCTTATCAAGGCCTTTATAAAGCCTTTTGGATCAGGGCCGCGCCCGCGGACCCGACGGCACCGCTTCCTCGGCAGTGGACTTTGCCTTCTCGACGGTCGGCAGACGGAAAGGTTTCTGCCGGACGAGTTTCGCAACCTTGCCACCCTTGATGCACTGCGTGCAGACCAGCATGCTGGTGTTGGTGCCGGCGAGCGTGACGCGGAGCCGCTGCAGGTTCGGCTTGAACTTCCGGCGGGTGATGCCCGTGACCTTCGTGCCGACGCCGCCGAGGTACTTCGCCTTACCGCGAATGGTGACCTGGTTGCCGACCGAAAAACCCTTGCCGCAGACCTGACAGGAACGTGCCACGGGAACAACTCGCTGGAAGAAGGGGAAAGTATGGAAGCGAAGCCCAAAGGATAGCCATTTGGCCGTTTTTCGCAAGATGAGCCGCTGGAATGGTTATCCCGTCACGAGTCCAAGCACTTCCTCGTGAACCAGCCCGTTCGTGGCCACTCCGTCGCCGGAGTCGATCCGTGGCCGGCCCTCCCAGTCGGAGAACCGCCCGCCCGCCTCGGTGACGACCGTTTCCACTGCCGCGGCGTCCCAGGCATTCATGATCGGGTCGATCATCACCTCGGCCCGGCCTGTGGCCACCAAGAGATAGCCGTAGCCGTCACCCCAGGTTCGGTTGAGCAGGCAGGCCTCCTCGAGCCGACGACGGGCTTCCTGTCCACGAGTGGTGCCGTCGGTTCGGCGCCGAAAGGATGTGAAGTCGCTGGTGCAAAGGAGCGACTCGGCGAGCCGGCTGCGGCGCGAGACGCGGGCCTTCATCGGTTTGGCCCCACCGGCCACGTGCCAGGCGCCGCCGCCCGCACCGGCATAAATCAGCTCGTCCAGCGCCGGGATCGCGATCACGCCGACCACTCCCCTGCCCTCGTGCCGACAGCCCACGAGCATCGCGTAGAGCGGCACGCCCCGGATGAACGACTTCGTGCCGTCGATCGGATCGACCACCCACTCGAAACCCGAAGTGCCGGCCGAGACGCCGGTCTCCTCGCCGAGAAATGCGTCGTGCGGAAAGGCGTCCAGGAGGTGGCCGCGGAGTTGAGCTTCGGCGGCGCGGTCGGCCTCCGTGACCGGTGAGCGGTCGTCCTTCTCGATGACGGCGAGTTCGGCGGCGTTGAACCAACGCAACGTCGTCGGCGCGGCCCGGCGCACCGCAGCGAGCGCCGTCTCGAGCCTCTTCGAGACGTCGCCGGCAAGCCGTGGATCCAGTGGCTGGGTGGGCTTGCTTGTCATGGCGCAGGCTCTCCGTCAACGGCCGGCAGCGGCCGCAGCGACAGAAGCAGCATCAGTCCGGCCCCGATCACGAGCCACGAATCGGCGAGGTTGAAGATCGGCCAGTCGATGATCCCGTCGAGTTTGAAATGGATCCAATCACGGACCGCCAGCACCGCTTCGCCCTGCCGCTCGAGCGGCGCATGCCAGCGAAGACCGGGCAGCCCGAGCCGGTCGTAGAGGTTGCCGATGATGCCGCCGGTGATCAGGGCGAGGGCCACGAGCAGCCAGCGGTCGCTCCGCGTGGCCGGCCGCGACACCATCCAGAGGATGCCACCGATGGCACAGAGCGAGACGGCCGCGAATACAATGCCGAGGCCTTGGCCCATTCCGAAGAGGGCCCCCTCGTTGAGATTGGTTTCGAGTATCAGCATGCCTGGCACCAGCACGATGCCAGGTTTTTCGCCGGGCATGCCGAGCCGGGCAAAGATCGATGATTTCGTGGCCAGATCAACGACCGCGGAGAGTGCCGCGATGACGACAAACGGAAACCAGCCGCGGTGGTGTGCCATGCGACCAACTGGCCCGTTAGCGAGGCTGCCGCGGCCGACCGGCCGAGCCGCCAAACCCGCCGTTCTCAAGTTTCTCAGCGCAGCGGATGCAGGTGGGCGCAAAGGGAATCGCCTCCAGCCGCTTCTTGGCGATCACGCCGCCACACTCCTCGCAGGTGCCGAAACGACGCGTGCGGATTCTCTCGAGGGCCTGCTCGACGAGGTCGAGCGTGTCTTCCTCGGT